>NZ_DALZCD010000112.1:0-13071 GCF_031978025.1 Erwinia sp. | reverse complement strand
GAAGAAAGGAAGAAAGGAAGAAAGGAAGAAAGGTAGTTTTAATGCTTTTTCTGGTTATTACCCTGCCAATTGAGCACTTTTTCCCGGTAAAATTCGGGAAAAGAATCTGTTTGTTAACAAGAACGATGGCCGTTGAGAAAGATAACAGGCTCCCCGTTTTCCAGGTGAATAAGAAAAGAGTAGGGACGAGCATAAGGCTAAAAAAATGAAAAAAATGTTCAGGTATTGGTGGAAAGAGCTCATTTGGGAATGGCTTTGCGTAAAGTTACCTTTGTTCTTAACGCTTATTTTTGCTTTCCTCGTTTTTACGTACTGGCAAGATTTTGCAGCATTGAAGATATTGATATTTTTGATTGCCTCAGGCGTGGCCTGCAATCGCCTGTTTAATAAATAAACTAACAGGCCAGTAAAAGCCCGGCCTGATACTCTTTGGCGACTATGCTCAATTCATTACACAGGCCGGTTTAACGGCAACCGTTTTTACAATCTTTTCCGCCAGTATTATTTTAGTCACTGTCTGCTTCTCTTTCGCCCGCAAATAAAAAATTCACCCAATCATTTCTACCCGTTTTTTTGTGAATTTTTACAGGAAATCTCTGTAAAAACCGCTAAACAGCAAAAGCTATAAGATGAAGCTTTTCCGTTAACAGCTGGCCAAAATATTCGGATTTAATCAGCCCCGGCCTTCAGGCAACGCAGAAAAACAATCTACTTCTTAGCAATTTTTATCTGCTGGATACCGGGAGTCAGTTATCCATTCGCCGTTAGGGTTCTGCGTAGCGCTGAGCTCGATACACAAAAATTATCCGGTCATAAGTTACCCAACAGACGGTAAAATTGCATGATGACCGTGGAAAAGACGGGACGGTTGCAGCCGTCTGAGCAGCATATTTTATAGCCAGTTTTTTTGGGGAAGAGTTTTGGGAAGTTTTGGGGAAAGGACGAGGAAGAGAAAAGCCAACATAAATATTACATCTATGTTGGCTACATATTGCAAAACTCAGCTTACATGTGCTGAATCATAGCATCGCCAAACTCTGAAGATTTCAGCAGCTTAGCGCCGTCCATCAGACGTTCGAAGTCATAGGTGACGGTTTTAGCCGCGATGGCGCCTTCCATACCTTTAACAATCAGGTCTGCGGCTTCGAACCACTCCATGTGACGCAGCATCATTTCTGCGGACAGAATAACGGAACCCGGGTTCACTTTATCCTGACCAGCATATTTAGGCGCTGTGCCGTGAGTCGCTTCAAACAGCGCGCATTCGTCGCCGATGTTGGCGCCAGGCGCAATACCGATACCGCCAACCTGCGCCGCCAGGGCGTCGGAGATGTAGTCACCGTTCAGGTTCATACAGGCGATGACGTCGTATTCTGCCGGACGCAGCAGGATCTGCTGCAGGAACGCATCGGCAATCACGTCTTTAATCACGATTTCTTTGCCGGTGTTCGGGTTCTTGATCTTCATCCACGGGCCACCGTCAATCAGCTCGCCGCCGAACTCTTCTTTCGCCAGCTGGTAACCCCAGTCTTTGAAAGCGCCTTCGGTGAACTTCATGATGTTGCCTTTGTGTACCAGGGTCACAGAGTCGCGATCGTTAGTGATAGCGTATTCAATGGCCGCACGTACCAGACGTTTGGTGCCTGCTTCTGAACAAGGCTTGACGCCGATACCGCACTGCTCAGGGAAGCGAATTTTCTTCACGCCCATTTCATCGCGCAGGAACTTGATCACTTTATCCGCTTCCGGCGTACCGGCTTTCCACTCGATACCGGCATAGATATCTTCGGAGTTCTCGCGGAAGATCACCATATCGGTCTCTTCAGGACGCTTAACCGGGCTTGGCGTGCCGGTATAGTAACGGACCGGGCGCAGACAGATGTAGAGATCCAGCTGCTGGCGCAGAGCCACGTTCAGGGAACGAATACCGCCGCCAACTGGCGTGGTCAGTGGGCCTTTAATTGCCACACGGTACTCTTTGATTAAATCGAGGGTCTCCTGTGGCAGCCAGACATCCTGACCGTACAGTTCTACTGATTTCTCGCCGGTATAAATTTCCATCCAGGAAATTTTACGCTCACCGTTATAAGCTTTCTGCACGGCGGCATCGACCACCTTGATCATCACGGGAGAAACGTCGACCCCAATACCGTCCCCTTCAATAAAAGGGATGATTGGATTGTTTGGGACGTTCAGCTTGCCCTGATCCAGGGTGATTTTCTGACCTTCCGCCGGAACAACTACTTTGCTTTCCATTAACCTCTCCTTCGAGCGCTTTTTTGTTAATGATTTGTAAGATGCGCGTCAATACTACTCGAATATTCACGCCGCGCCAATCTTCACCGCTTTGCGTTATAATGCGCCCATTGTGAACAAGTGCAAAGACTATGCGTAAATCTTCCGTTAATAATCACCGCCTTAAACGTTTCAGCCCGGCCCGTAGCGCGAAACCCGTCGATAAGGGGCCAAGGCGTGTTATCGTTTTTAACAAACCTTTTGACGTGCTGCCGCAGTTCAGCGACGAGGCAGGTCGCCGCACGCTGAAAGATTTTATTCCCATTAGCGGCGTTTATGCCGCCGGCCGCCTGGACCGCGACAGCGAAGGGCTGATGGTGTTGACTAACGATGGTGCCCTCCAGGCTACACTGACCCAGCCGGGCAAACGTACCGGGAAAATCTATTATGTTCAGGTGGAAGGCGTCCCGGTGGAGAGCGATATTCAGCCGCTGCGCGATGGCGTTAATCTGAAAGATGGTTCTACTCTGCCCGCTGGGATAGAAATCGTCCCGGAACCTGAGTGGCTCTGGCCGCGCAACCCGCCGGTGCGCGAACGCAAAGCCATTCCCACCAGCTGGCTGAAAATCACGTTGTTCGAGGGAAGAAACCGTCAGGTGCGACGTATGACCGCCCATATCGGCTTTCCTACCCTGCGTCTGATCCGCTTTGCTATGGGCAATACGGCACTGCAAAATTTATCGCCCGGCGAATGGCGCGACGTTACCGGCGACTTCCCTCTTCAGGCTTTTAACAGCAAGGAGTAAGCATGTTTAAACCGCACGTTACCGTAGCAACCGTCGTTCAGGCAGAAGGCCATTTTTTGGTGGTCGAAGAGATGGTACGCGGCCGCGCAACCTGGAATCAGCCCGCCGGCCACCTTGAAGCCAACGAGACCCTGTTACAGGCCGCCGCGCGCGAATTGAACGAAGAAACAGGCCTTGAGGCTGTCCCCCAGGCTTTTTTGCGTCTGCACCAGTGGATCGCGCCCGACAATACGCCGTTTCTGCGTTTTTTGTTCGCGCTCGATTTACCGAAAATGCTGCCGACCAGCCCTCAGGATCGCGATATCGATCGGGCATTATGGTTGCCGCCGGACGCGATTATCGGCGCTAAAAAGCTCCGTTCTCCGCTGGTTGCGGAAAGTTTACGGATTTATCAGCAGGACGTCCGCTACCCGCTTGAGGTACTGAGCGCGTTTCAGTGGCCCTTTAGCGAGGATGCGCCCGCCGCTGACGCGTGGTAGAATATGCCGCAATTTTAAAGTGCAGCCTTTAACTGCAACTCAAAGTCGGGTATTTCTCATGTCGTTAAATAAAAAAGTGATCGTCGGAATGTCCGGCGGTGTGGACTCCTCCGTTTCTGCCTGGTTACTGCAACAGCAGGGTTATCAGGTTGAAGGCCTGTTTATGAAAAACTGGGAAGAGGATGACGGTGAGGAATACTGTACCGCCGCGGAAGACCTGGCCGATGCGCAGGCGGTCTGCGACAAGCTGGGTATCCCTCTGCATACGGTCAACTTTGCGGCGGAATACTGGGACAACGTGTTCGAGCATTTCCTTGAAGAATATAAAGCCGGACGCACGCCTAACCCGGATATTCTCTGCAACAAAGAGATCAAATTCAAAGCCTTCCTGGAGTTCGCTGCTGAAGATCTTGGCGCGGATTTTATCGCTACCGGGCACTATGTGCGTCGTCGTGATGTTGACGGCAAAAGCCAGCTTTTACGTGGCCTGGACGACAATAAAGACCAAAGCTACTTCCTGTATACGCTGGGCCATGAGCAAATTGCGCAGAGCCTCTTTCCCGTTGGCGAGCTAACCAAGCCGGAAGTGCGCCGCATCGCCGAAGATCTGGAGCTGGTCACGGCGAAGAAGAAAGACTCTACCGGCATCTGCTTTATCGGTGAACGCAAGTTCCGCGATTTCCTGGGGCGCTATCTGCCCGCTCAACCCGGCGCAATCGTCAGTACGGAAGGCGACGTCGTGGGCGAGCACCAGGGGCTGATGTACCATACGCTGGGCCAGCGCAAGGGACTGGGGATTGGCGGAACGAAAGAGGGCAGCGAAGAGCCATGGTACGTGGTGGATAAAGACGTTGCTAATAACCTGCTGGTCGTTGCACAGGGCCACGACCACCCGCGCCTGATGTCGGTTGGGCTGATTGCCCAGCAGCTGCACCTGGTCGATCGCGAATCTCTTACCGCGCCAGTGCGCTGCACGGTGAAAACCCGCTATCGCCAGAGCGATATTCCCTGTACGGTAACGCCGCTGGGGCCCGATCGTCTGGACGTGCGTTTTGACGAGCCGGTTGCTGCCGTTACGCCAGGCCAGTCCGCCGTCTTTTATCAGGGCGACATTTGTCTGGGCGGCGGCATTATCGAAGAGCGCCTCCCGCTTTAAAAAGGTGATGCCGTGCGGCAAACCGCCCGGCGGCGCATACAGGAGTTACCGTGGCAAAAAATTATTACGATATTACGCTGGCCCTCGCGGGCATTTGCCAGGGCGCGCATCTGGTACAGCAGCTGGCGCATCAGGGACACTGCCCGCCCGAGTCGCTGAAGGTGTCGCTGTCGAGCGTGGTCGATCTTAATCCCGCCTCAACGCTGGCCGTTTACGGCGGCAAAGAGGAAAACCTGCGCTTCGGCCTGGAGACGCTGATTGCGGTGCTGAACAGCAGCAGTCGTCACGGCGCAGGTGCGGAGCTGACCCGCTATACCCTGAGCATGATGGTGCTGGAGCGTAAGCTGAGCGCCAGCAAAACCGCACTGGACGACCTCTCAAAACGTATCGCGCAGCTGGACCGCCAGCTGGCGCACTACGACCTGGAATCCGATACGCTGCTGAGCGCCATGGCGGCCATCTACGTAGATGTGATCAGCCCGCTTGGCCCGCGTATTCAGGTGACCGGCTCGCCCGCCGTGCTGCAAAATTCGCAAATTCAGAGCAAAGTCCGCGCGGCCCTGCTGGCCGGTATTCGCTCCGCCGTACTCTGGCATCAGGTAGGCGGCGGCCGCCTGCAGCTGATGTTTTCACGCAATCGCCTTGTTAAAGAGGCGAAGCAAATCTTATCCCGTTGTCCCCCACCTCTTTAATCTTCAGGAGTTACACTGATGGAATTATCCTCTCTGACTGCCGTCTCCCCGATTGATGGTCGTTATGGCGACAAAGTCAGCCCGCTGCGCGCTATTTTCAGCGAATTCGGCCTGCTGAAATTCCGCGTTGAGGTTGAAGTTCGCTGGTTACAAAAACTGGCCGCCTGCGCAGAGATCAAGGAAGTTCCTGCATTTGACGCGGACGCAAACGCTTACCTTGACGCAATTGTTGCTAATTTCAACGAAGAAGACGCGGCGCGCATTAAAACTATCGAGCGCACCACCAATCATGACGTTAAAGCGGTAGAGTATTTTCTGAAAGAAAAAGTAGAACCGGTTGCCGCGCTGCATGCCGTGTCGGAATTTATTCACTTCGCCTGCACTTCTGAAGATATCAATAACCTCTCGCACGCGCTGATGCTTAACACCGCGCGCCGTGATGTCGTTGTACCTTACTGGAACAGGATTATTGCGGCAGTAAAAGATCTGGCGGTACAGTATCGCGATATTCCCCTGCTTTCCCGCACGCACGGACAGCCCGCCACGCCTTCCACGCTGGGCAAAGAGATGGCAAACGTTGCTTATCGCTTTGAGCGCCAGCTGCGTCAGCTGGAGCGCATTGAGGTACTGGGTAAAATTAACGGCGCGGTGGGCAACTATAACGCCCACATTGCAGCCTATCCGGAAGTTGACTGGCACCAGATGAGCGAAAGCTTCGTCACCTCGCTGGGCATTACCTGGAATCCGTACACCACGCAGATTGAGCCGCACGACTATATTGCCGAAATGTTTGACTGCATTGCGCGCTTCAACACCATTTTGATCGACTTCGATCGCGACGTGTGGGGCTATATCGCGCTGAATCACTTCAAACAAAAAACCATTGCGGGCGAAATTGGTTCCTCTACCATGCCGCACAAGGTTAACCCAATCGACTTCGAAAACTCTGAGGGTAACCTGGGTCTGGCCAACGCGGTGATGCAGCATCTGGCGAGCAAGCTGCCGGTTTCCCGCTGGCAGCGCGATCTGACCGATTCTACGGTGCTGCGTAATCTGGGCGTCGGTATGGGCTATGCGCTGATTGCCTACCAGGCAACGCTGAAGGGTATTTCCAAGCTTGAGGTAAACCGCGATCGTCTGTTGGATGAACTGGATCACAACTGGGAAGTGCTGGCTGAACCGATCCAGACCGTTATGCGCCGTTACGGTATTGAAAAACCTTACGAGAAGCTAAAGGAGCTGACTCGCGGCAAGCGTGTCGATGCGGCAGGCATGAAAGCCTTTATCGACGGTCTGGCTCTGCCTGAAGAAGAAAAAACCCGCCTGAAGCTAATGACGCCAGCCAACTATCTGGGTCGCGCAGTGCAGATGGTAGACGAGCTGCCTTAATTTTCGGCGCGCCATCGGTTTCTCTCTTATAGGGCCGGCATAAGTCGGCCTGTGTTGATCTATTGTTTATCTGCTTTAACCTATACTTTTCTCAGATCGTAACCGGTCCCGACTTTGACCAAATCTCCAGAAAGGATAATGTTATGCGCGTACTGATTGTGGAAGATAATCCCCTGCTGCGTCATCACCTGGCCGTGCAGCTGCGCGAAATGGGTCATCAGGTTGATGCAGCGGAAGATGCGAAAGAAGCTGACTATTTTCTTACCGAACATACTCCTGATATTACCCTGGTCGATTTAGGTTTGCCGGACGAAGATGGCATGGCGATGATCCGCCGCTGGCGTACTCTGGACGTTAAGCAGCCGATTCTGGTGCTGACGGCTCGCGAAGGCTGGCAGGCCAAGGTCGAAGCGCTGGAAGCGGGCGCGGACGACTACGTTACCAAGCCTTTTCATATTGAGGAAGTGGTGGCCCGCATGCAGGCGTTGATGCGCCGCAACAGCGGCCTGGCTTCGCAAATCATCACGCTGGCGCCTTTTCAGGTCGACCTCTCACGTCGTGAGCTGAGCGTCAATGAACAACAGATTAAACTGACGGCTTTTGAATACACCATCATCGAAACGCTGATCCGTAATGCCGGTAAAGTCGTCAGCAAAGATTCACTGATGCTTCAGCTTTATCCCGATGCTGAACTGCGTGAGAGTCATACCATCGATGTGCTGATGGGGCGTCTGCGTAAAAAAATTCAGGCCTTCTGCCCGCAGGATGTCATTACCACTGTCCGTGGACAGGGCTATCGGTTCGATCTTTGATGCCGCTGCTTCGTCCTGACAAACCTTTTTCACTGCGCGCCCGCTTTCTGCTGGCCACGGCAGCGGTAGTGCTGATCCTGTCACTTTCCTACGGCATGGTAGCCGTCGTCGGCTATGTGGTCAGTTTTGATAAAAACACTTATCGGGTCATGCGCGCCGAGAGCAATCTCTTTTTTACCCTGGCGCAGTGGCAGAATGACCAGTTAACCATTGCCCAGCCGGAGCGGGTTTCGCTCAATTTTCCTACCCTGGTGTTTATTTATAATGAGGAAGGAAAACTGCTCTGGCAGCTGCGGGATGTGCCGGAGATCCGCTCGCGCATCCAGCGAGAGTGGCTAAAACGTGCCGATTTTTATGAAATCGATACGGATAACAGCATCAGCCGTCAGGCACTGGGTGATAATAAGGATGCACAAAACAAGCTCACCGCCTACGACGATGATAACAGCGACTCCTTTACCCATTCGGTAGCCGTGAACCGCTATGCGGCAACGTCGTCTCTTCCGGCACTGACCGTAGTCGTGGTCGATTCTATTCCCCAGGAATTACAGCATTCCGACGTGGTGTGGTCTTGGTTTAGCTATGTGCTGCTGGTTAATCTGCTGCTGGTTATCCCTTTATTATGGCTGGCCGCGCACTGGAGCCTGCGGCCGATAGGCTTGCTGGCCGCCCAGCTGCGCGAACTGGAGCACGGCACGCGCGAAACCCTGGCCGATGAAACGCCGCAGGAGCTGCAAAGCCTGGTGCGCAATCTTAATTTTCTGTTGGATAACGAGCGGCAGCGTTATACCCGCTATCGCACCACGCTCAGCGATCTGACACACAGCCTGAAAACGCCACTGGCGGTGCTGCAAACTACGCTGCGTTCGCTGCGCGGCGGCCGCAATATTTCCGTTGAGCAGGCCGAACCGATTATGCTGGAGCAGATAAGCCGCATCTCACAGCAGATTGGCTACTATTTGCATCGCGCCAGTATGCAGGCCGATCACAACGTGTTGAAGCGCGAGCTGCATTCCGTTCCGGCCCTGCTTGATAGCCTCTGCTCGGCGCTGAACAAAGTTTATCAGCTTAAGGGCGTAGAGTTGACGCTGGACATTTCGCCGGAAATTACCTTTGTCGGCGAGCAAAATGACTTTATGGAAGTACTGGGCAACGTGCTGGATAACGCCTGCAAATACTGCCTTGAATTCGTGGAAATTCGGGGCCGCCAGACCGATGACGAGCTGCATCTGATTGTCGAAGATGACGGGCCGGGCATTCCGGAAAGCAAACGTGATTTAATTTTTATTCGCGGGCAGCGTGTCGACACCCTGCGCCCTGGCCAGGGGATTGGCCTGGCCGTCGCGCGCGATATTGTTGAGCAGTATGCCGGCGATATCATCGCCACTACCAGCGAGTTGGGCGGGGCCAGAATGGAAGTCATTTTCCGCCGTCAGGAAGTGGTTGGCGAGAAACCCTGAAGACAGTAATTTGCGGCGGCGGCCGCAAATGCTTTTCCCCGCTCTCCTTTACGACTGTTATAATCGATAAAATTCAGCGTTTCAGGAAGACCCATTATGGATTATCAGCTCGACCTCAACTGGCCCGATTTTATCCAGCGCTACTGGCAAAAGCGTCCTGTCGTGCTCAAGCGCGGCTTCAAGAACTTTGTCGATCCTATTTCCCCGGATGAGCTGGCTGGCCTTGCGATGGAAAATGAGGTCGACAGCCGACTGGTCAGTCATGAGAACGACAAGTGGCAGGTTGCGCACGGGCCGTTCGAAAGCTTCGATCACCTTGGCGAAACCAACTGGTCGCTGCTGGTACAGGCAGTCGATCACTGGCATGAGCCCTCAGCTGCGCTGATGCGTCCTTTCCGCTTTCTGCCGGACTGGCGTACCGACGATCTGATGATCTCCTTCTCCGTGCCCGGCGGCGGTGTTGGCCCGCATCTGGATCAGTACGATGTCTTTATTATTCAGGGTACCGGCCGTCGCCGCTGGCGAGTAGGCGAAAAAGTCGCCATGAAGCAGCATTGTCCGCATCCGGACCTGCTGCAGGTTGAGCCATTCGACGCCATTATTGATGAAGAAATGGAGCCGGGCGACATTCTCTATATTCCGCCGGGATTCCCGCACGAAGGCTACTCGCTGGAAAGCGCCATCAACTATTCTGTCGGCTTCCGTGCGCCGAGCGGCCGCGAGCTGATCAGCGGCTTTGCGGACTATGTGCTGTCGCGCGAGCTGGGCAGCCGTCGCTTTACCGATCCTGACGTGCCGCCGCGTGAAAATACCGCCGAAATCCTGCCGCAGGAGCTGGACGGTATCCGCGAGATGATGCTGGAGGTGATTAACCAACCGGAACATTTCAACCAGTGGTTTGGTGAGTTTATCTCCCAGTCTCGCCACGAGCTGGATGTGGCGCCACCGGAGCCGCCTTACCAGCCGGATGAGATTTACGATGCGCTGCAACAGGGCGACAGTCTGCAACGGTTAGGAGGCCTGCGCGTGCTGTTGATTGGCGACGCCGTTTTCGTCAATGGCGAGCACCTTGAATCGCAACAGCCTGCTGCATTGCGCGTGCTGGCGAACAAGCATACGCTCAGCGCAACCGATCTGGGCGATGCGCTGGAAGATCCGTCGTTCCTGGCACAGCTGGCGGCGCTGGTTAACAGCGGCTACTGGTATTTCAGCGAAGAGTAACCAGCGGCCCTGATGCCAGGGCCGTTCAGGCTGCCGGAGAAGACAGCGGTTTCGCACGAAGCGGATCTTTGTAGCGAAACGGCTGCTTTCCAGCCGTAAAGGCCGGGCGGATAAGCGGAGAGTTTTTACGCCCGGATGCACGAAAAGAGCCTCCCCGGACGGATCCACGTTATATCCCTGTTTTGACCGGCCTTTGCTGCTTTTTTACCGACCGTACGCAGCCTGATGACAGCGTCTGCATTTGCCAGCAACCGCAGCGGCCCTGATATCAGGGCCATTTTTACGCACTCAGGATCCTTTTGCTTTTTCTGCTGTCAGCGCGGCGATGCGCATGATCACCGTCACCGTTTTTTCCATGATATCCAGCGAGGCAAACTCGTGTTTGCCGTGATAGTTGTAGCCGCCGGTAAAAATGTTCGGACAAGGTAAACCTTTAAACGACAGCGCCGCGCCGTCCGTGCCACCACGTATCGGTTTCGTCACCGGTTCCACGCCGCTTTCCCGCATAGCCTGAAGCGCCAGCTCGATAATATGCGGATGCACCTCGACTTTTTCACGCATATTGTAATAACTATCTTCCGTCTGCACCTCAATGCTGACGCCAGGCTGCTTGCCCTCACTTAGCGTGGCGGCAAGATCCTTCATAACCTGCTTTCTGGCTTCAAAGTGGTCACGATCGAAATCACGAATAATGTAGTGCAGCTCCGCTTTATCCACGCTACCCTTGATCCCGTGCAGATGGTAAAAACCTTCATAGCCTTCCGTCTGCTCCGGCACTTCTTTTTCCGGCATCGCGGCATGAAAACGCATCGCCAAATCCAACGCGTTAACCATCACTCCCTTGGCACTGCCGGGGTGTACGTTGTTACCCGTAATTTTTACGGTAGCCGAAGCGGCATTAAAGTTTTCATATTCAAACTCGCCCAGATCGCTGCCATCGATGGTATAGGCCCACTCGGTGCCAAAAGCCGCCACGTCGAAGCAGCTGGTGCCTTTGCCTATTTCTTCGTCCGGGGTAAAGGCGATACGGATATCACCATGCGGTACGTTCTCACTTTTCAGCCGGGCAATAGCCGTCATGATCTCCGCCACGCCCGCCTTATCATCCGCACCCAGCAGCGTTTTCCCGTCGGTGGTAATCAGCGTATGGCCCGTCAAACGGTGCAGCACGGGGAACATCACCGGCGACAGCACCTCCTCGCCATTGCCCAACGCGATATCGCCGCCGCGGTAGTTCTCAACGATCTGCGGATTAACATTTTTACCGGTAAAGTCCGGCGAGGTGTCCATATGGGCGATAAAGCCAATAGCCGGCACGGGCCAGGTGACATTGGTGGGCAACGTCGCCATAACGATGGCGTGTCCACTGAGCGTGACGTCGCTCAGGCCCAGGGCTTCCAGCTCCCGCTTTAATTCACGCGCCAGCTGCCACTGCCCTTCCGTACTGGGCACCTGACGAACATGTGCTTTGGACTGCGTATCGAATGAAACATAGTGCAAGAAGCGTTCGAGTAAATTTGTCATCTGCCTTCCCTCTGAGTGCGGACAGTTATTATCTGTTATTTTACCTGGCGTTTATTGCGTCAGGTCAGTTACCTGCTCGGATCCTGCGGCTTCGGCGCATCCTCGCTCCGGCAGAAGCCGGGCGGATAGTGGATCAGGTTGTAAAACCTTACCGGCTCTTTACCGTCGTTGCGGTAGCTGTGCGGGATATCGGCCTGAAAACGCAGCCCTTCGCCTGCTTTAAGCGTATGCCATTGGGCGTCGGTCGCCAGCAGGAGTTCGCCTTCAATGACGATAACGTGCTCAATGACGCCGCCTTCATGGGCGGAAGAGTGGCTGAGCGCGTTGGCGGCCAGCTCGACCACCAGCAGGTCAAACCCCAGCTGGCTGTCAAAAGGAAACAGCGGGCTGGCCTGCATTGTCGCATCCTGCGGTTGCCGGAGCCCGACGCTGCGCAGCAGTGCCCCGCCTGGGGACGGATCGGCAATAAAATATGAAAAAGGTACGTTAAAGCCGGTGGCAATTTTCCATAGCGTGGCCACGGTTGGGCTGGATTCGCCGCGCTCGACCTGGCCCAGCATCGCTTTACTCACGCCGGTTTGCGCGGCGGCCTCGGTCAGGCTCCAGCCGCGTGCCTGCCGAAGCGTTTTCAGTAGGCGACCGGGTTCTGGTAAGGACTGATTCATGGCACCTCTCTTGTTTTCCCCAGTATAACGCTTGTACGTTATAACGCACAGTGCTAGCTTGTGCGTTATAACGGTCATTACCGGGGTCTTCTTATGCGTCCTGCATTTTCGTTTCGTCACCTTACCTTGCCCGCCATCGTGGCAGGATTTGTGGCGGTGCTGGTAGGCTACACCAGCTCCGTCGCCATTATTTTCCAGGCGGCCGGGGCAGCTGGGGCAACGACGATGCAGCTCGGTGGCTGGCTGAGTATGTTGGGCCTGGCGATGGGCGTGACGTCCATCGGATTGTCGATCTATTATCGCGCGCCCGTGCTGACGGCGTGGTCCACGCCGGGCGCGGCGCTGCTGGTCACCAGCCTGCCGGGCACTTCCCTGCCGGAGACCATTGGCGTCTTCATCTTTGCTTCGGGCCTGATTTTTCTCTGCGGAGTGACCGGCCTGTTTGCCCGCCTGATGAACCATATTCCGCAGGCGATTTCTGCCTCCATGCTGGCCGGCATTTTATTACGTTTTGGCCTGGAGGCCTTTGCCTCGTTCAGGCCTGATTTTATGCTGACGGCCAGCATGTACCTGGCTTATCTGCTTGCCCGTCGTTTTCAGCCGCGCTATGCCATCGTGCTGACGCTGCTGGT
>NZ_DALZCD010000111.1:0-13082 GCF_031978025.1 Erwinia sp. | reverse complement strand
ATGAAATGGATAATCATTTTTTTCGGTATTGCAGTAAATAGCTCGGCAAGCGTCCTGATAAAGATGGCTATGATGCCACCAAGAAAAATCCCCTCTTTAAGTGAGCCTGTCGCGGCTTTATATAACTGGCCATTCTGGTTAGGGCTGGCATTATATGGCCTGGCTTTTATTCTTTATGCTGCAGCCTTAGCTTTCCTGCCACTAAATGTAGCACATCCTGTTTTGACATCTGGTGCAGTGGCATGCGTTGCATTACTTTCTTTCCTAATATTTCGGGAACCATTTTACTGGACAACCGCCCTTGGTATTGCACTGGTTATGGTCGGTGTCGTTTTGATTACAGCTAAAGTTAAATAGGAATGCCAGAAGATATGCTAAATTCTCAATCTCATTCAGAATGGCAAGTCCCTTCTTATGAAACGCAATGGTGGAAGAATAAAAATCATTCATGGTGTGTGGTGATCCCTGTCATTAATGAAGGGGAACGCATCGTTAACCTGTTAAGACGCATGGCTGCAATAGGTGTGGCTTCCTATGCTGATATTATTATCATTGATGGTGGTAGTGTGGACGGCTCCCTGGCCGTGGAAAATTTAGAAAAATATCAGGTTAACGGACTGCTACTGAAAACGGGGCCGGGAAAGTTAAGCGCTCAGTTACGTTGCGCCTACTCTTTTTGTCTGGAGCAGGGTTATCAAGGGATTGTGACTATAGATGGCAATGATAAAGATGATCCTGAAGCAATTCCTCGCTTTATCTCTGCATTAGAAGAAGGCGTAGATTTTGTACAGGCTTCTCGTTTTATTAAGGGGGGAACAGCAGAAAATACGCCTACATCAAGACACTTTGCTATTCGCTTGCTTCATGCTCCTTTGTTAAGCCTGGCTTCGGGCTTCAAATGGAGTGATACCACTCAAGGTTTTCGTGCATACAGCGGTAGGATGTTAACCGATCCACGCGTAGCGCCGTTTCGGCATGTTTTCATGAACTATGAACTTCTTGCTTATCTGTCTTGCAGAGCTCCCCGACTGGGATATAAATGTATTGAATTAGCAACCATAAGGAAATATCCAAAAGGTGAAGTTCCTACCAAGATCAGTAGTTTTCGCGGAAATTATGCAGTTTTAAAAACGCTGCTTGAGGCTTGTCTGGGCAAATTCAATCCAAAAAACTAATTGGTGTTTATAAAAAATATGGCGAGCTTAATAAAAAAACTGAAGTAAAAATTGTTTGATTACACCCCCAGCCTGTCCCTTAACGCATACCAGGCCGCGCCAAGCGCCGTTAAGGGCGCGCTTAAACGGCGACCGCCCGGAAAAGGCAGATGCGGCAGGCGGGCAAATGCATCAAAGCGTTTTGGCTCGCCTTTCAATGCTTCACAAACCAGCTTGCCTGCCAGATGCGTCCAGGTGACGCCATGGCCGCTGTCGCCCTGCATATAGTAGACGCCATTCTCCAGCCTGCCGACCTGCGGCATCCTCGACAGCGTCAGTAAAAAATTTCCGCTCCAGGCATAGTCAATGTTCACGCCTTCCAACTGCGGAAAGGTTTTCAATAGCCTGGGTCGGATTAGCTCGCTGATGTTGCCCGGTTCGCGCGCGCCATAGCTCACGCCGCCGCCGTACAGCAGGCGGTTGTCAGCGGTAAGACGGTAGTAATCCAGCAGGTAGTTGCAATCTTCCACGCAGTAATTATCCGGCAGCAGCGCCAGCGCCTTATCGCGGGAAAGCGGCTCCGTAACGGCTATCTGTGAGCTGCAGGGCAGGCTTTTGCGGGCCAGCCTCGGCTCCAGATGGGGCGCCAGGTAAGCATTACCGGCAAAAATAACGTATTTGGCCAGAACGCTGCCCCGGGCCGTTTTGACCCGATGCGGCGCACCGTAGGTCACGGCGGTAACCTCTGACGCCTCATAAATTCTGCCGCCGTGCCGGCGAATAGCCTCCGCCTCACCCAGCGCAAGGTTAAGAGGATGCAGATGCCCACCGCTGCGATCCAGCAGGCCGCCTATATAGCGCTCGCTGGCGATTTTACGCCGAATGCCCAGTTCATCCAGCAGCTCCAACTGATGATTGCCATACTGCTGCCAGCGCTTGTGCTGCTGCTTTAACTGGGCGAGCTGACGGCTGTTAAGCGCGGCAAAAATGCCGCCAGGCCGATAGTCGCAGCTAATAGCGTAACGATCGATACGATCGCGGATCACCGCTGCGCCCTCAAACATCATGCTGCCCAGAAGCTGTGCGCTTTCTTTGCCGTAGCGGTGTTCAATAACGTCAATATCGCGGCTGTAAGAGTTAACAACCTGCCCGCCGTTACGGCCGCTGGCCCCAAAACCCACTTTGGCCGCTTCCAGTACCACCACGTCATAACCCGCTTCGGTAAGATACAGCGCGGAAGAAAGCCCGGTAAATCCGCCGCCGATGATGCAGACATCGCACAGGATATCATCTGCAAGCTGTGGCCACGGGGCATGCGGATTGACCGTAGCGGCGTAATAGCTCTGCACATGTTCCATAGCTTTCTCCGGCAAAAAGCGCGACGCTATCAAAAAGTCGTTGGGGTATGAGCGCTGACGATCCGACAGGGCCGCGCAGAAGCGTTATTAAAGCTATGGGGATGGCCGGTATCAATAACATAGCTTTGGCCTGCCTTAAGCTGATACCGCTGGCCGTCGACGGTCAACGTAATTTCCCCTTCCAGTAGTGTGCCGATCTCTTCGCCCTGGTGACGAATCTTTTCGGTTGTCGCGCCTGGCTCATAAGTTTCCAGCATCATGGCCAGCGTCCGTTCAGGGTTTCCGTTATGGATCAGCCGCAGCGACACACCCTGGCTGCCAATATCGATCAGCTCGTCCGCCTCAATGATGACTTTAGGCCGGGTAGGCTGAGCCGGTTCGGAAAAGAATTCAGACAGGGAAAAACCATAGACTTTTAAAAGCTTTTGTAGCGTGCCGATGGCCGGACTGACCTTATCCTGTTCGATGGTGCTGATAGCGCTGTGCGTCAGCCCGGAAAGCTCGGCAACGCGACGCTGCGACAGGCCCAGCTGCTGGCGGATCTCCGCCAGACGACGACCGGGTGCCAGAGGAACATCGCTCATAGCCGGGTTTCCTTTTGCTGCCGAAAAAGGTGCATAACGTGGTTAAAAACTTGGCGCTTTACGGGGGCGACGTCAGCAGTACACCGTGAGGCGTTACCCGTATTGGGCAGTACCGGAGACCGGACACGTTTTCGGCTGCTTGCCGAATACATTATTACGCCAATCAAGGGGTTGTTCGAAATAATGCCCATCCCAACTCTCCGTGCGGTTTTAGTGAGCGCTGAAAGGCAGGATGAAATCGTGCCTCATGCTGCCAATCTGGCACTCCGCAAGGCAATATGCAAAAGATTTTGCCTGGAAAATAAACTTTGTCATAACATTTGCCGCGCTTAATAGTTGACTCTATGTTAAGAAGGCGGCGCTTATTTCGAGCGCCGCGCAAACGTCATAAAGACTCAGCGAAGGCGGGTGGCATCATGACCAATATCGTCGAAGTGGAAGATTTTACGCGGCACAGTGAAGCGCAACGAACCAGCGCGTTCCAGCTTGAAGTAGAAACTTATCTGGAACGCTATCCCGAAACGCAACATGTTGATGTTCTGCTTAATGATTTAAACGGTGTTTTTCGCGGCAAGCGCCTGCCGGTCGGCAGCCTTCTCAGGCTGGAAAAAGGCTGCTATTTTCCCGCTTCTGTCTTTGCAATGGATATCTTGGGCAACACGGTGGAAGAAGCCGGACTTGGCCAGGCCTTGGGCGAGCCGGACAATATCTGCTTCCCTGTTGAAGGCACACTGACTCCCTCTGCAACCGATCCGCAGCGCCTGGCGCAAATTTTACTGACCATGCGTAATCAAGATGGTACTCCCTTTGACGTTGAACCCCGGAATGTCCTGAATCACCTTTGGCAGCAGTTGCGCAATCGGGGATTGTTTCCGGTGGTAGCGGTAGAGCTGGAGTTCTATCTCGTCGATAAAAAGCGCGATGCGGGAGGCGCTATTCAACCGCCTTGTTCGCCGGGCAGCGATGAGCGTAACCGGCAAAGCCAGGTTTATTCGGTAGATAACCTCGACTGCTTTTCTGCGGTGCTGAATGATATTGACCGGCTGGCCGTACTTCAGGGTATTCCTGCCGATGGCGCGCTGGCAGAGGCATCACCAGGGCAGTTTGAAATCAATCTGCGCCACACCCGCAACGTCCTCAGCGCCTGCGATCACGCCGTTCAGCTGAAGCGGCTGGTTCGTCAGGTGGCGGAAAATCACGATATGAACGCCACGTTTATGGCGAAACCTTACGAGGCATGGGCCGGTAGCGGCATGCACGTGCATATCAGCCTGCTGGATGCTGCCGATCATAATGCTTTTATTACCGATGACGGCAGCGACTCCCCTCTGTTGAAGCGAGCACTGGCCGGGATGATCGATCTGATGCCCGCCTCTATGGCGCTGCTGGCCCCTAACGTTAATGCTTATCGTCGTTTTTTACCGGAAGCGTTTGTTCCTTTGCTGGCCTCTTGGGGGCACAACAACCGGACGGTTGCGCTACGTATTCCCTGCGGCGAAGCGGAAAACCACCGGGTGGAATATCGCGTCGCAGGTGCCGATGCCAATCCTTATCTGGTGGTGGCCGCCGTGCTGGCGGGCATCCTGCACGGCATTGATAATCAATTACCGCTGCCCGCAGCGATTACCGGCAACGGTCATGAAGCCGACGGGATGCCGCTGCCGATCAGACAAAGCGATGCGCTGGATGCGTTTACGCAAAGCGCTCCGCTGCAAAAATTACTGGGTGAACGCTTCGGTTTTGTCTGGCACAGCTGTAAGTACCATGAGCTGATGCAGTTTGAGCGCCTGATTACCGCCACGGAAATTGACTGGATGTTGAAAAATGCCTGACTATTTCCGTAAAGAAATGCCTCAGAAAGGCTTTAAAAACTTGTATTCTGCCTTACAGCCCGGCAAAATATGCGCACTGTAAATGAATAACCGACGCTTCACGCGCCGGTTATTTTTTTTGCACAAAAAAACGAAGCCAAAGGGGCCGGTTCAGCCGGACTGATACACACTGACAGTGTTTTTGAGGAACTAAAGATGGGGCAACACTTCATTACGCCGGCCGCAGCCGGTAAACACCTGCGCGACGACTACGGCGCAGCGGCAGCCGTTACCTTCACGCCTGCCTGCTTTACCTTCCCAAATAAGAACAACGCTCGCATAAAGCGAAGTTTCCCTGTGGTTCAACCCAGAAAGGTTGATGCTATGGGGAGGCTGAATCATGTCGCATAATGCCCAGACCTCTGCGCCACGCGCGCACCTGAAAAAAACGCTGACTCTAATGCCTGTAGTGATGATGGGCCTGGCTTATATGCAGCCAATGACCCTGTTCGATACTTTCGGCATCGTTTCCGGCCTGACTGACGGTCACGTAGCAACCGCCTACGCCTTCGCGTTAATCGCGATTCTGTTTACTGCGCTGAGCTATGGCAAGCTGGTTCGCCGCTTCCCGTCTGCCGGCTCGGCCTATACCTACGCCCAGAAAGCCATCAGTCCGCACGTTGGCTTTATGGTGGGCTGGTCCTCGCTGCTGGATTACCTGATCATGCCGATGATCAATATCCTGCTGGCGAAAATCTATTTTGAAGCGCTGGTGCCGGGTGTCCCGTCGTGGATATTCGTGGTGCTGCTGGTTGGTTTTATGACCCTTTCTAACCTTAAGGGCATCAAAACCGTCGCTAACTTTAACAGCGTTATCGTCGTGCTGCAGATGGTGGTAATGGTCGCCATTACCGGCATGGTAATTTACGGCGTGGCGCACGGTGAAGGCACCGGCACGCTGGTCAGCAGCAAACCGTTCTGGTCCGAGCAGGCTCATGTGGTGCCGATGATTACCGGCGCAACCATCCTGTGCTTCTCGTTCCTGGGCTTTGACGGCATCAGTTCGCTGTCGGAAGAGACCAAAGATGCAGGACGTGTGATCCCGAAAGCGATCTTTTTGACCGCCCTGATTGGCGGCGTGATCTTTATCGTGGTTTCTTACTTCCTGCAGCTCTACTTCCCGGACATTACGCGCTTTAAGGATCCAGATGCGTCGCAGCCGGAAATCATGCTCTATGTGGCGGGTAAAGCCTTCCAGTTCGGCATTCTGATTTTCTCCTGCATCACCGTGCTGGCTTCCGGCATGGCCGCGCACGCAGGCGTTTCTCGTCTGATGTACGTCATGGGCCGCGACGGCGTTTTCCCGGAGCGCTTCTTTGGTTATATACATCCGAAGCTGCATACGCCAGCGTTGAACGTATTGCTGGTAGGCGCTATCGCGCTGTCGGCCATTACTTTCGATCTGGTTACGGCGACGGCGCTAATCAACTTCGGTGCGCTGGTGGCCTTCACCTTTGTTAACCTCTCGGTCATCTCGCAGTTCTGGATCCGCGAAGGGCGTAACAAAACGCTGAAGGACAATATCAACTTCCTGGTGTTGCCAACGTGTGGCGCCCTGACGGTTGGCGCGCTATGGATTAACCTGGAAGAAAGCTCGATGATTCTGGGCCTGGTGTGGGGCGCTATTGGCCTGGTGTATCTGGCTGTGGTGACGCATCGCTTCCGTAAACCGGTACCGCAGTACACCGAAGAGCCTATGTAAATTAGTATGCTACGTTGAAAAAGCCGGTTGGCCTCAAGCGCTAGCCGGCTTTTTTTTGCTAAGTTTTTTGGTATCTTTATAGAGAATTATTTAAAAGTCAGGCCTGTTAATATCGCCGATAATTATACGCTTCTGTGCAAAATGGTATAAAGTTCCTTTATCGATCATGACCCAGCCTCAATTAATCGTGACATCTGCTGCGGAAACGCACAAAAAAATATTTAAATAAGTGTAATAACCGTAAATCAATTTAAAGTCTTTTATTAATTTGCCATGAATAAATTATTAATCATAATCTTTTCCCATTTAATAATGGTTGGCCTGGGGCGGGCTAAAACAAGAATTTGTTAAAAACTGACATTTACTATATATATTTCCTAATGCAAGCGTGCCAGATGCAACAGGTTGCCCTAAAGATAGGGAGGAAAGGCAAAATAATCTGCCAGGTGCCAGGTGCCAGGTGCCAGGTGCCAAGTGCATTTGAAGAGCTATTGCAGTTTAAAGGAACAACACCGCAGGAACCTGCTGATATGCGTGGAAACCGTTATTTAGAAGGCTTAAACACCATTAATAGTAAAAGGGTAGAGGATACCTTTGCTTTCAGAGTGTATAAATAATCAAGTTATAACGGAGCAGGAACCTTTTTATTTTAGCTGTTCCTGCTCCGTATTTTTCATTTAAGAATGCTTATTACCTTTAAGCGGTACCAGCTGCACATGCACGCCGTGCTCTTTAGCTATTTCAGCTGTTTTATCTTTGGAGTTATTGTCAAAGGTATGAATTTCGTCTTCTGGCAAATGCCCCTGAACTGGTTGATCACGGCAGCTACAGATAATTCTTCGTTGTAACAAGGTGCAATCACAGCGATTTCTTATTTCTATAGTGCTTTTCCATTCTATGGTTAATCCTTAAATATCAAAAATAGCGCGCTTTAAGGGCAGAATGGACCAGGTAAACAGAAATAATAGCCATAATTAACAAAGCATAATGAGAGGCTTTCCTGTACTCAGGTTTATCTTGCAATGCGTAACCCAATATAATAAATGGAATGATAAAGTAACGACCTTGTACACCATCTACTTTTTCTGTCGGGAAGGCTGACCACTGCACCAGGAGCGCGCAAAAAGTAAGCGTAATGATACTTATAAAAAACAGAAGCAGTAGAGAAACCTCTGCTTTACGAGCGTTAAAACTAGCTTTTTTTAAATTAATGATAAATATGGTATAGATGAAAATTCCGAAGCCCCAATATGCAAAATCAGATAGAGGAATATCCAGCCATCCGAATATACCAATAAAAGACTGATAGTAAAAATTGACGATGGGATAGTCCGTTAGGGTATTAGTAATGATTGCTAAGACTTCAAATGGATGCAATATATAGTGTTTAAGTACATCAATTTGTTCGATTCCAGGGTGATGGATGCCATTGTCATTTACTGTTTTTATTGCGATATAAGTCCATGATAATACCAACGCTGCTGTAATGAAAAAGGTTATAAAACAGATTTTTTTACGCGTTTTGATGTATAACCAGAGGGGAAGGAAAATTAAAGGTAACAAATTGGCCCGGCTGCTGCTCAAAATAAATACGCAAACAGCAAGCGTAATCAATTTTTTAATAAAAACTTTATCGTACTGGCTGTTTAGCAGATTAACCAACAGTGAAAGAGTTAAGGTGGTTAGTGCAAATGTTAATCCGTCAATCGTTGGTGACATGAACTGGAAAATGCTCATTGGCAGCAGTAATACAGCCAGCGCAGGAACAGGAATGGGGTGAATCTTCCATGCCATTAAAAGTACGATCAAACTAACCATTAAGGTTAGTGAAGAGACTAATTTATAGGTAGAAAAGACATTCAGATTCAGCAGGTGGCCTATTTCTAATCCTACAGCCTGAGGAATATATATTGCAGGAAAGTAGAAAGCGATGTTCGCCATAGAGTAAAAATTACTTTTCCCACTCCAGTAGAGATTCTGCATGTCTCTTTTAGTTTGATTCAACTTTTCAGCATCATGTAATCTGATGAAGGGATCGTAGCTTGCACGAAAAGCATTAAGGCTTTCATCAACATAGCCCCCAGAATTCAGTTTTCCGTCAGGAGAAAAGAGGAGGATGTTCCCACTTCTGAGTGCATCGGCACGTGATAAGTGAGCGCCTTCATCAGGAGACATAAAGGGTGGTTTTACATGGAGTATCCATCCAAAAGCAATAGCAACCACTATAAAAAAAAGAAAGGTTAGAGTACTTGTTTTTTTATGAAATGTTGCGCAATTCTTATAATAAGATTCTTTTCTTAATAACATTTTAACTCCTTGTATTTATTTTCACCCTATGAACTTACTCGCGGTGTGATTTTCTTTCTCTTTGAGAAAAAAATAAATTTTGAATAAAGGTAACCAAAGATCAGGCTAAATGCGGAAAAGGCTACAGCAGCAATTAGTGGTGAAGCACATAAATAACCAGCCAGCCAAATATATAAGCAAGAAGGCCCATAAAACCGACAAAAATAAAATATCGGGTGAAAGAGCTTTCTGAATTGAAGGTTCATTTTGCATTTGCAAAAAAGCTGAAAGTCACCGCGACGCAGAAACCAGGCAAGTTACTTGTGAATTGTGACAGCTGAAAAAAATAAAAGCAAGCTCCTAAAATTGACTAGTGGATAAAGTGTTGATGCCACCAATAATGATGTATTTCAGAAATGTTGACTTCATGTAATACTCGTAAATAATTTTGGCTTAAAGTTGGTTATGTTAACTGTCTTCACATAACAAAACCGCATAACACATTTATCCAGAAGATATTTTAGTAATAAATTTTATAAAAATTAAAGTGAATGTCCTTTTGGCTAGCTGGTTAATGTTTGTGCGTAGCTAAACAGCGCTTTCAGCTGCGCCATTTTTGCCTTATCGCCTTCGTACTGATTAAACAGCATCTCCAGCTCCTGCACATAATTCTGCACGCGTTCCGGACTCAGCGCTTCACGACGATGCTGCAACCAGCGGTTTTGCTCATTCTCATCTAACGTGCCGGGGAAGTTGCGCGCCCGATAGCGGAACAGCAGCTTTTCGATCCGCTTATCATTGAAGGTCAAATCCAGCGCGGGCAGGTTCTCCGGCGTTGTTTGCCGGATGATATTCATTGCGCTACGGTCGGCATCGCTGAAAAAGCCATCGTAAAGCTGGGCATCCACATCGTCCGAGGCGACAAACGGCTCCGCCTCCGCATACAACGCCACTACTTTTTCACGCGCCTCCGGGTGCTGACGCAGCAGCGCCAGATTATCCAGGCAGCGCTGACGATCAATTCCCAGACGTTCCGCATCTTCGGGGCGTAACGTGTTGGCCGGGGCGACAACCGGACATTTATTAATATGTACCAGCTTGATCGGCACAGGCGCGGCATCGCCTAATTCTTCACGACGCGTATAAAGCCTTTCACGCAGTGCATCGGCATCCAGCTCCAACAGCGGAGAAATATCCTGGGCGAGATCGCAGGTAATCAGCGCGTTTTTATTGGTGGGATGCCAGGCAAGCGGGGCGATCCAGCTGGTATTGCCCCGCTGGGCGCCGAACATGCCGGAAATATGCATCAGCGGCTTCATCTGCGGGATATCGACCAGCGTCATGATTTTCTGCTTGTTGCGGTGGCTGAACAGGAAGTCGTACAGGCGTGGCTGCTTCTCTTTCACCAGTTTGGCCATGGCAATAGTGGCGTAGACATCAGACATGGCATCATGTGCGTTTTCGTGCGCCACACCATTGGCTTTGGTCAGATGTTCCAGGCGAAAGCTGGGAAAACCGTCATCATTTTCCGGCCACTCGATACCTTCCGGCCTCAGTGCATAGCAGGCGCGCATGACGTCCAGCAGATCCCAGCGGCTGTTACCGTTCTGCCAGCTCCAACCGTAGGGATCGTAAAAGTTGCGGTAGAGCAGGTTACGCGTGACCTCATCATCAAAGCGGATGTTGTTATAGCCGACAATACAAGTATTGGGCTCGCTAAACAGCTGGTGAATTCGTTGGGTGAAAGCCGTTTCGGTCAGGCCTTTCGCCTTCGCCAGCTGGGGCGTAATGCCGGTAATCATCACCGCTTCCGGCTGGGGCAGATAATCATCGGCAGGCTGACAGTAGAAGACTTCCGGCTCGCCAATAATGTTGAAATCCATATCGGTGCGGATACCGGCAAACTGAGCGGGGCGGTCCAGCGACGGACTTTTGCCGAATGTTTCATAGTCGTGGAAAAGGAACGTAGGTTGATTGCTTTCGTTTTTCACTGTTTATCTCTGTCCACTTCTGTTCGTTAACTTCCTGAAAACGCAGCTTTCAACCTGGTTATTTCGGCTTTCTACGTTCACTTGTATTCATTTGCGATTATGGATGTTCGCCTTAGCCCATGTTGTATTGCGTACAGAGTGGGTACAGAACCCCTGAAACCACGCGTACAGAATTATCACGGCCCTCAGCGAGACAACATTGTGTTCTTTACATGGTAAACCATATTCCTGATGCCAAAAAGCAGCAGGGGATAATGCGCCTGCTTTTGCAGTCGTTCAGATAGCGCCAATCCCTCCTTTAAGAAAGGCAAAGGGCACTTAACCCGTCCGGGTCTTAATATTTTCTTGCAATTTTTTAACGCGTTACGACAGCAAATCCCGTACAACAGGCTGTTTTTTTACAGTCTACAGAGGATTTACCGTTGAAGAAGCGTCAGCTTGCAAGTATCAGCCTGGTTCTGGCTATCGTTGCCGTGGCCCATGCTGAAGAAAACCCCTTAGCTTTCCCCCTGACTGCGCCCGCTATCGACGCCGCTTCCTGGGTGCTGATGGATGCCACAACCGGTCAGGTGCTGACGCAGGGCAATGCCGACGAGCGCCGCAACCCGGCCAGCCTGACCAAGCTGATGACCGGCTACGTAGTTGACCGCGCTATCGACAGTAAGCACATCAGCCGCGATGACATGGTTACCGTGGGTAAAGATGCCTGGGCGGCCGGTAATCCCGTGTTTAAAGGCTCCTCGCTGATGTTCCTTAAACCCGGCGAGAAAGTCTCGGTACGCGACCTGAGCCGTGGCGTTATTATCGATTCCGGCAATGATGCCTGCGTCGCGCTGGCAGATTATGTGGCGGGCAGCCAGGCCGCTTTTGTCGATCAGATGAACCAGTATGTGGTTAAGCTTGGCCTTAAAAATACCCATTTTGAAACGGTTCACGGCCTGGACGCACCCGGGCAGTACACGACGGCTGGCGATCTGGCGAAGCTTTCGCGCGCCATTATCTCCGGCGAGCCGGATTTTTATCAGATGTACGGTGAGAAATCGCTGACCTGGAACGGCATTACCCAGCAGAATCGTAACGGTTTGTTATGGGATAAAACGCTGCACGTCGACGGGCTGAAAACGGGTCATACCGAGAGCGCAGGATTTAACATCATTGCCTCCAGCGTGGATGGCCAGCGCCGTCTGATTGCCGTCATTATGGGCGGTAAAAGTTCAAAAGGGCGCGAAGAGCAGGCACGCAAACTGCTGATCTGGGGACAGAACAACTTTGATACCGTACAGCTGTTCCATGCAGGTAAAGAAATTGGCCATGAAAACGTCTGGTATGGCAATCCGCATCAGGTTTCTGTAGGCAGTGATAAAGATGTCTATCTTTCCTTGCCTCGCGAAGACGTAAAAAGAATTAAGGCCAGATATGTGATTGACCGTAAGGATCTTGAGGCCCCGCTGAAGCTGCATGAGCAGGTGGGCACAATCCAACTGGTGGATGGTGATAAAGAACTGGCCTCTTACCCGCTGGTTACGCTTAAGCCGGTAGAGCAGGCGGGCATGATTACCCGTATTACCGATTACATTAAGCGCAAGCTGTAAACCCTGATGGCGATCCGCAGCGGAGCGCCATTTTGCCTGTTTGTTGAGTCGCTGTTACGTCACTGTTATTGTGAGACGGCAATACACAAAAAAACGGGCGAAGCCCTGTAGCGCAGGGTATGATGCCGGGCAATTGGTCAGTGCCTGGAGAAAGTTTTGCGTCCCGACAAGCCGCTATCGGCCTTTGAATTTACCGTTTATCGTAACTATCGCACGGTGCACGGCATTCGCATTGCACTGGCGTTTGTGCTCACTTTCCTGCTAATCCGACTGTTCTCTATACCGGAGGGGAGCTGGCCGCTGATTACGCTGGTGGTGGTGATGGGGCCGGTTTCTTCATGGGGCAATGTTTTTCCGCGCGCCATCCAGCGCATCGGCGGCACAATATTCGGCTCGGTTTCCGGGTTGATTGCGCTCTGGCTTGAGCTGTGGTCGCTACCGGTGATGCTTGCCTGGTGCACGCTGGTGATGTTTTTATGCGGCTTTCTGACGCTGGGCAAACATCCCTATATGGCGCTGCTGATCGGCATTACGCTGGCGGTGA
>NZ_DALZCD010000110.1:5238-13107 GCF_031978025.1 Erwinia sp. | reverse complement strand
GTGTCTAAGATGCCCCCAGCGGGGTCTGGATTGCAACGGATGTGCTCGGACGATGCCGGATGATAAAATCAGCCTAAACATTGATTTTTAATGTTTTTTTTGACTTCCTCGGACGAGGATGGACAGGATACTGGTGCGAAGGCCGGACTCAAATAAACTTACAATCATATGTTTTTATTTAACTTTTTATGCACCAAAACTTAAGATGCCCCTTTTTGTGCCCCCACAACAATTTATGGCTATGTATTTAAAAACAGAGAGTTATGAAAATGATTGATAATCACTCATTCTCTTTTTTACAATTTATTGTTTCGGTTCGGTTCCGTGCTGTAGACCCTTACCAGCGCCACAGCCCTTAAAATTTTAGATCTACTCAGAAAAAAAGATTTTATTGAAAAGTGTTCACCCTGTTCACCTTTTGTTTTTATGATTAATTATCATATACTTAAATGGTGGCTACTCGCATTTGTACTATTCACTACTCTTCACCAGAAGGTGAACCCTGTCCACTTTCTGGTTTAAAATGCAGTCAACCGGCTTGAATTTTTCAGATAATTTTCTATCCCGCTTAAGTCATCAGCTAGCCTCACAGCTTCGCAAATTAGATAACAGGCTTAAGATCATGGTAAAATGTTACTACTTTCCCTGACCCGTTCCCCGTCGTCTAAGGTGAAGGTTGCTATGAGCGAAGAGCCGTGTTTCTCTATCGCTCTCTTAACTAGTAGGTATGACTTATAGTGTTGTTTTTGAATTAGCCGGACAAATGACGGTAGGTATAGATCTTTTAGGCTGTTTTAAAGTATTATCAATAACAATTTAGTAACCTTCATTCCTGTTCAATAAAAAGGAGGAAACCATGAATTTAGATGAGTTATCAAATTTCATTCGTAAATATCTAGGTGCCTGTATTACTTCTTTATTTATCTTCAGTGCTTTTGGCGCCTTTCTAATTAAGCAATATATGGACTTATATGAAAAGAAAAACCAATTAGACCAGCAAGTTAAAGAATTTTACAAGGACAACCTTGCCAAGGAACACGAATTTTTAAAAAGGGAAAAAGAAATTTATAGGCAAGAGATTTCAATGGAAAGTAAGAAAGAATCATTTGAAAGAAAAATAACAGAACTTGAGGGGTTTAAAATAAAATATGAAAAGTTAAACTTGGAGCTTAAGGAAAGCACAAGAAACTCATCAGTAGCAATGAGTAGGAAGATAGCTGAGGATAAACTAAGCACTCTAATGTCTGAATTTTCTAAAATGGGGGTCAATCTAAGACGCACTCCTGAATGTGGTGATAAAGACGCTTGGAAGCAATATAATATGGCAGAAGCAAAGCTTAGTGAGGCAATGAGTTTTGCTCGTGCGAATGGATTATATGAGTCTTATCAAGGTTTTTTTAATGCAAATTCATCTTTTATGATGAAAGTATGCTGATCTGCTACTCATTTATAAGAATAACAATACAATTAATAATGACCGATAAAAAATGACACGCTACCTATTGTGAGAAAGATCCAATGTCATGCTTGAACCAGAAAGAGCATTTCGACGATCATGTAAGCATGACTAAATTGATTGCTAAAGTAAGAAATAAACTCCTTTAACGTCAAATCTGATTTATTTCAATCGTTTCATTCAGAGTTATAGCATAAGGCATAACGGAGAAAGAATCTGTAAGTGCCATGTTAGTATTGGCTACCCAAACTCCCTACATTAAATATATTTGGTGTTAATTACAGCGTAAATTTGCAACATATATCACTCCCTATAAAATCAGTGATGCAGTAATCCTATCTTTTTATCAAATACTCATAAATAGAAGTAAAAATGTTAAAATGTTATTAGGTGATAAGCTGCTTAACCGTTTGGGATATATTATAAAGGTGCCGATAATGTGAAATGGCCTCTAAAATTAATTTTCTATTCTCTTCCTCAGTATGATGATTATCTTTCCTTATATTCTCATCCCGCAATGCCTCATTAGTAAGTTCATCAGGAGTATAAATCCGATTATAATCAACTTTAGTGTAATTGCTCGTGCAGTTGTAAAGTTGAGCTTTCATGAATAACTCTGTACAGCCTGCTATTTTTTCTGCTAACTCTTTAAGTAAGCCAGATTCTTCAATGTTTTCAAAGAGAAATAAAAAATCATCAATCCGTTCATCTTTAGGAGATATACTACCAAATCCTCCGCTAAATTTTTTAGTGCTTTCTAATAAGAATTTGAACATAGTTAGGCGAGAAGTTTGTAATTCAGCTATAGCTTTATCAGCATCCCTTCGAACTTCTTTAAGCTTAACAATATTGCCAGCAATTGAAAACTCCTGAATTTCAGAGGAAAAGTATAACATTAAACTAATAACTGAGCATAGAGTGAAGAACGTTATTGATTCGCCAGCCGTAACTTTTGATATGTAAAAAAGAAAACCATTGATTGACGTAAAAGTTATAAAAAAAATAGCACCAATTACTACTTTAATTTTTTCCATCCATCACAGCCTTTTATTTATATTCAAGAAGATTTTAATTATAATAAATATTTTATTTTATAAAAATAGATGATGT
The DNA here is from genome assembly GCF_031978025.1 of Erwinia sp. Taxonomy (NCBI): domain Bacteria; kingdom Pseudomonadati; phylum Pseudomonadota; class Gammaproteobacteria; order Enterobacterales; family Erwiniaceae; genus Erwinia; species Erwinia sp. Next base: position 10,541 of record NZ_DALZCD010000110.1, on the reverse strand, counting down.
ATAATCAAATGCGACAGAACCCTTCTGGCATATCCAAGGAAAATATTCAGACATTACTCTTCGATTTAATATCCAGTTCTTTATGTAACATCTTATGTATTTTAAGCTGACTAGTTCGTTCTGCTTCGCCTGCTGAAATTGCGCTTTTATTTCGATAAGACCAAAGAAATGAATTATTTGTTTCAAGCTTTACACCAATAGCTCCTACCTTATAAAGACATGCTAGGATAGCGCTCACAATTTCATTTTGTGATGAGCCTGTAACCTCAAAATAACCTTTTGCAATAATGACACATGGATCTTCATTTTTTTTAGTAGAAAGTTTTGTAATGACAGATTCAAACTGAGGATTTTTAAATTCGGAAAAATCAAATGTTGAATTCCTTCCTCTCAAAATTTCAATTGTATCCTCAAAAGATGGGTAAGTCTCACCCCATTCCTCTTTTAATGATCTTAGCCTTTTCTCTGAGTAATTTTTTTCAGCCTCATGAATTATAGTCCATGTTATTTTATCTTTATCAATTCCTGATTTAAATGTTTCATTTATAAACTGAAGAATATCTCTTGGACGAAGTAGCGTTCGCTCTAATATATATTCCATTGCTGTTTTTCCATGAGCAACCTTCCTAGCCTCCGGAAATATATCAGAAATTTTAACTTGGTCTTTTGTGTAGGTTTTTTTGAACGTTTCCCTTACTCTCTTTTCGACCAGATCAATTAACTCATCAGGGCTCCACTGAATTTGTAATATATATGACTCATATTTTTCTTCTTGAAATCCTGCTCCCCGGGTTCTATCAAATACCATATCTATTAAATCTTTTCTAAGCGCAACTAATATTTTAACATGCTTTATCTTTCTGAAACCCTTAACCTCCTCAATTAATGCCCTAATAAATTTGCATCTTGTAGTAGTATCGGCCCAATCTTCATCGAGTTGATCTATTAGTAGATAATAACTTTTTTGCGGATCTTTAAAGGAGTACTCAGCTAACATATTTAACATTTCATTCAGCTGCTTTATTTGTAAACTACTGACCACTTGACTTGCTCGTTGAGTTATTTCGGTTCTTTGCTCGTCACTTAGCTTACTTGCTCCATTTAAAGAAACATCAATCCCTGAATACTTAATTCCTAAATTGGCTTTAGTCTCCTCCTCAAGCTTCCTTGTTATTTGTTTTAATTGTTCATCTGTATTTAGCCAAAACTTATCACCCCATTCTCTAAAGTACAAAATTGCCTTTTGTTTAACTTCATCTCTGTTAAACCTTTCAATCAATCCTCTAAAAAAACTATCGTTATCCTCTTCGTTTTTAATTTTGTATCGGAGCTTCACCAACTCTATTATCAAAATATGACGCCATAACATTTTATAAAACAAATCTAAATTAACCCCTAGCTTATCCATAAATTGGATTATATCAGAGTGCTCAAGAAACTTTACAGATATGTCGTTAGGATCTATCTTTTGATAATTATTTATAGAGGTGCTAACTTTATAGAGGAGAGCGCTTTTTCCAGCGCCGGTTCTACCTACAATAATTGAACAGGGGTTTTTTACATCTAATAAATCATCCAGATACCCTTTATCAATAAAGCAAGTATCTAAGAATTCATTATCCGTCTCAGCATCTAAATCGCCTACAGTCAAACTTCTTTTTATTTTAACTTGCTTACTTTCCATATCTTACTCCAGAACCATAAGTTAGCTCAATTAATAAAAACTAGCCAGATAGAAACTTTTGCAAAATTATGCAACACCTTAATTCCTTACACCTTGTTTTTACAACATTTCCGTAGTTATACTTATCTACCTGCCCTACCTGCATAAAAATTAGCGTTTAAACGGATAATTCGTTTTTTCTAACTATGACCTAAAATACTGCGCTGCGGATCACGTTTTTAGGAACTTTGCGTTAGAAAAATTCATGGGGGTTAGGGTGCCACTCTTTTCTTTTTTGGTCAGGTATAAGAGCCTAGATAATCTCTTTTAACATGTAAATACTTTTGAATCGTTTAGATGAGCTGAAATCATGATATTTACTTCCGGTACAAACCGGCCGGAGCCGGTCTGGCGTTTATCATCTAACCTATGCATCACATCGCGGCAGCCAGTTGGCCTCACAGTCTTGACTCAGCTCCAGGCTGGTCTGGATGCCGTTCTTCGTCTTGCGCTTCAGCAGCTCAATCTCGTACTCCTTCAGCGTCTGCGGCACCGCCTGGCCGAACGCCGTCAGGCTCATTGGGTGCTGATGGCCTCGCGCCTCCATAAACGACAGGTAGGCGTGATAGAGGTAGCGGCGTGGGTTCATGGGCCGGATATTGGCGTTACCGATAAACAGCCCGGTCGGCGTGCTCAGTGGTGTCAGGTAGCCGCAGAAGTCGACCAGCGGGTCGGCGCTGCGCTTGATTTCCAGCGCCTCCTCCGACGACTGCTGTGCCTGCAACAGCTCGCGGGCGTCGTCAGGGCGGGTGAAACGCTGCATCAGGTGGCGCACGATAACCGCCAGCTCACCGGCAATCTTGTCCAGCAGCTGCGGGTCGCGCTCGTTCGCCGGTATCACGTCCGGGAATGGCAGGATAACCCGGCGACGCGACACGCCGCCGCTGCGGTCGCTGAAGCGCATCGGGTTGTTGTTTACCGCCAGTATTACCGCAGGGATGTGGGTTGAATAGGCGTCGCGGTATTTCGGGTCAATCGCCACGGCGTCGCCGCCGGTAATCGCCTTGATGCCCGCGCCGTCGCCGCTCCACTTTTCCTGGTCCGGCAGGATAATTAAGGAGTGGCTTATGACTAAGGCACGTTCGCAGGATAACTCAAACGTGTCTAAGATGCCCCCAATGGGGTATGGATTGCAACGGATGTGCTCGGACGATGCCGGATGAAAACTCAGCCTGCATATTGATTTTAAAAGTTTTTTTGGACTTCCCCAGACGGGGATGGACAGGATACTGGTGCCGAAGGCCGGAATCGAACCGGCACGCCTTGCGGCGGTTGATTTTGAATCAACTGCGTCTACCGATTTCGCCACTTCGGCACTGAAGGGTATGCGGAAAACGTTGTGGATTATACCTTTACCCCCTGTTTCCGCAACCCCTATCGGCAGGGGAACGTGCGACTGCTGAAAAAAACGCCATCCCTGCAAATTTCCCGGGGGCGCTTATACCGTCGTTTGCCGCTTTTACCACGCCCACTTCCCTGCCCCCGGCCTTCTCTTCCCTGATAATCTCTGCTTTTGTAAAGCGGCTCAGCCGCTTAAATTCACATCGACCGCCTTCTCCCCCAGGACTACTCTTAAAGCCGGGTTTGCTGAACGAGTCCACTGCCCATCTGGGAACTCCACGCTAATCCCGCAGTCCCACTGGGGAGATCGGTGCGCGCCGCAAGCAGGTCGCGCCGGACAATTTACAGAAGGTATAAAAATGAAAGTAGCAACTAAGATAGCACTGGCATTAACGGTTTCGTCTTCCCTGTTCGCTGGTGTGGCTTCGGCAGCCAGCTGGCAGGATCAGCTCAGCAACGCGGCCAACACGCTGAGCCAGAACAATGCCAACCCGTCATCTAACACGCAGAACAACGGCCTGTCGCTGGGTGCATTGACCGGTCTGCTGAACGGCGGCAACCAGCAGCTCAGCGCCAACAGCATGACCAACGCCGCGGGCGTGTTGCAGTATTGCGTGCAAAACAACGTGGTGAATAACAATGTCAGCTCCGTCAAAGATCAGCTGATGAGCAAGCTGGGTCTGACCGACACCGCAAAAGCACAGGAAACCACGGACTATAAACAAGGTCTGATGGGGCTGCTGAATACCGGCAGCGATCAACAGGTAAACCTGAAAAGCTTAGGCAACACGGAATTAGGCAAAAAGGTGAAAACCAAAGCCTGTAGCCTGGTGCTAAAGCAGAGTAAACAGTTTATCTCTTAGGCCGTGCTCACCGGTCTTCCGCGCCATGGATGGCGCGCATCTCTCTATGCCTCCTACCTGCCCAACACCCTGCTTACTTCATTATCAGCTTAATGCCCAGCGCGGCCATCACGCTGCCGCCGATGCGGTCGAATGTCGCTTTATAGCGCAGATAGGTATTACGTGGCCCGCTGGATGACAGCGCCCAGGCCACAAAGGCATACCACAGGCCGTCCACCAGCATGGATACGACCGGCAGCGCGACGTACATTGCTGGCGTGATGTGGCTCGGCAGCAGGGCGGCAAAGATCCCGGCAAACACAACCGCCGTTTTAGGGTTGCTGATCTGCGTAACAAAGGCGGTTAAAAAAGCGCGGCGAAAGCTTTTTACCATGGCGCCCTCCTTCACCACGTGCAACGGTTCACGCGCGTGACGGAACATCTTAAACGCCATCCACAGCAGATAAATCCCACCGCCGGTTTTTAACAACAGCCACAGCCAGGGAACGGCCAACAGCAGCGTGTGCAGGCCCATCAGCGCAACTAATGAAATCACTATCGAGCCGACGCCCATACCCAGCGCGGCCCCCATACCTGCACGTCTTGAAGAAGCCACCGCCGTACGCGCCACCATAATAAAACTGGGACCAGGGCTCATGGCACCCAACGCCAGCGCGCCGCCAATCGTGGCAACGGCAATCATGTTCGCATCCATCTTTTTCTCCCGCCATAAAGTTAAATAACTTACAGGATCCTTTTATCTCCGCCACTCCTCTTTGGGTTTTTCACCGGGCAGTAACCAACGGTAGCCACGACGCTGGTTTGCATCTTCTCCGGCCAGCCTGCATTATCATTAGCCGCCAAATGTTAACTTTTTCTTCTGTGAGATAACGATGCAAAAGGATTTAACGACACTGCTGGCTGAACGCGATGCGTTGCAGCACAAGGCAGAGCTGGAAAAGCTGCGCGAAGAGAATCTGCGTCTGCTGCAGCAGGTCAGCGACAAAATTGACAATGCCGAGGCGAAGATCACCGAAAGCGCCATCAATAAAACCCTGTCGGTGCTGGATAACACCCGTAAATGGGTGCTGGGCATCATTGTGGTGTTTGCTTCTGTTCTTACGCTGGCGGGCGTTATTGGTATTAGCGGCATGAGCAGCAAGATGACCGAAATCGTTACTGATAAGGTTAACAGCTGGCTGCGTTTTGACGATGGCAATAGCGGCAGCCACCAGATTATGGATGAGCTGCGCACAAACGCACTGCTGGATTCGCTTACTCTGCGCTACGCCAGAGACAATGCCAGAGGCGGCAGCGACCAGCCGCATCTTAATACGGCCGAAAAGCAGCGTCTGATGACGATAATTCTCAATCCATCTTCCGATAAATTTCAGTTC
>NZ_DALZCD010000110.1:0-5228 GCF_031978025.1 Erwinia sp. | reverse complement strand
CTGGTTTATGAGGACGATACCGGTAAGAAAATCGCCGGGATCCTGAGCCGCAACGATTTCAATAACGAGAAGAAAGTTACTATCCTGGAATTAATGAAAAAAGAACGTGCGCTTTATCCGTTCTCTTTGCAGATGCTGAACGATCGCAGCAAAGGCTACGATGAAAATATCCTGATGGACGCCTTCGCTAACGTGCGGCAGTTCGATGAGAATCGGGCGCTTCAGTTCGCTAAAGCGAATCTTAATATCTTTAAATCAGCACACAATCGCGTCGAGTTGGCGAGGTTCCTGATTGATGTTGGCGCCGATGGTGATGATATTGATGCGTTAATGACAGAACTCTATCGGCAGCAGCTACAGCAGCAGAAAAGCTTTGTCTGGGATGGCTACTATCAGGTGCTTATTTTTGCCCGAATAGAACATGGATTCGCAGCGGCTTCGCCAGATATTCCTGCTTTAACGCATCTGATCGCTACTCAAATGGATAAGGGTCTACAGCTGACCATTACCAACTTTGGTATCGGCAAGCCCTGGCTCTATTTCTCTCTGGAGAAGAGCAGCGATCCCATCACTCAGCCAGAAAAGCTGTTTGGCAATGCCGCTTTAATCGATGCCATAGTGAAGGCGCAGCCGCTAACTGCCGATCGCCTGCAAAAAGTCAGTGACTTCTTCCAGACCACAGATCGCGGAGCCTGGATCACTACGCTGATGATGAGGCCAGCCGCCGAAACCCAGCTGACTTTAACCGATGGACAAAAAGCGCGAGGCGATGAGATCCTTGATTCGGTCTGGCTGCGCGTGGAAGAAAAAGCGGGCCGGCCGACGTTGATTGCAAGCTGGCGCGACAAAACCGGTAATGTGCACGAGGGAATGGTTACCGATATCGCTAATGGTAAACAGGCCCGCTTCCACGTCGATTTTGACAGCTGGCAGCTGGATACCTATCGCTGGAAACCCGATCTCACTAACCAACTATACTGAGGCCCCGGCGGAGCGAAGCCGTGCGCTATTTAGCTGAAATTGACTGAAAGTGGGCAAGCTTTTATGAATAAAGAAACCGAACTGGCCAGAGCTAAACGTCTGCCATTGCTGCTGTTAGTTGGCGCGGCGCTGCTGTTTATCGCCACCGTGCTTTATCCGCTGTGGTGGCCGACAAACCTGTGGGTCGGCGCGTTAAAGGCCGTCTCAGAGGCAGCGATGGTTGGCGCGCTGGCAGACTGGTTCGCGGTGAGCGCGCTGTTCAGGCGCGTGCCAATCCCGCTGGTAGGCCGCCATACCGCTATCGTGCCCCGTAATAAGGATCGTATCGCCGATAACCTGGCGCTTTTCGTGCAGGACAAGTTCCTGAACAGCGAGTCGCTGCTGGCGCTGATCCGTCGTCACGATCCGGCACAGATTATTGCCGGCTGGCTGAGCGAACCGGTCAATGCCGCACGCATCAGCGGCTACCTGTTGAAAGTAGTACGCGGCTTTCTCGACCTGGCCGACGACTCACGTATCCAGGCGTTTATGCGGCGCGCTATCCATAAGGCGATTGATAAGGTCGATCTGACGCAGTCGGCAGCGCTGGTGCTGGAGAGCCTGACCAAAAACAATCGTCATCAGGCGTTGCTGGACGATGCCATCAGCCAGCTGCTGCATCTGATCAACAAACCCGGCACGCACGAGTTTATCGCGCAGCAGGTGATGCGCTGGCTGAAGCGTGAGCATCCTATCAAAGAGAAAATGCTGCCGACGGAATGGGTGGGTGAAAAGAGCGCCGAGCTGGCGGCCAATGCGGTGAAATCAATCCTTAACGATATCGAACAAGACGGCACACACGAACTGCGTCAGGGTTTTAACCGCGCGGTGCAGCGGCTGATCGAACGGCTGCGCACCGATCCGGAGATGCAGCTGAAAGCGGAAGAGATCAAAACTTACCTGAAACAGGATGAGACGCTGAACAGCTACATCTCGCAGCTTTGGGGCGACCTGCGTAGCTGGCTGAAACAGGATCTGGATAAAGACGACTCGGTGCTGCACACTAAAGTCAGCGCTTCCGCGCAGTGGCTGGGCGAGACATTGACTCAGGATGCACAACTGCGCGCGTCGCTGAATCAGCATATGGAAGAGGCAGCACTCAGCGTTGCGCCAGAGTTCTCGGACTTTTTAAGTCGCCATATCAGCGATACGGTGAAAAGCTGGGATGCGAAAGATATGTCACATCAGGTCGAGTTAAATATCGGCAAGGATTTACAGCGGATCCGCATTAACGGTACGGTTGTGGGCGGCGTTATCGGCCTGCTGCTGTGGCTGCTGTCGCAGCTGCCTGCGCTATTGTCGCCCGTCCTTTAAACGGAAAAGCCCGCGTCTTTCGACGCGGGCTTGCATGCCTTCACTAAAACGTTGTCAGTTTAGCGATCGGTACTTCCTGGCGATCAATACTTCTTGTCGGCATCGGTCAATTTGTTCGGCGCCAGCTTGTCGTCGGTCAGCTCGTTATTGCGCAGATTATTTTCCGTGCGGGTCACGTCATCTTTTAGGGAATTAGTGCCGGTCAGGTTGTTCTGCATACGGTTTTCGTTAGTATGTTCAACTTCCACTTCCTGACGACGCACGCTGTCCTTCACGGTCTCGACGCGAGCGGTTTCTTCACCACGCAGGCCTACTTCTTCTTTAATACGCGTGGTTTTCGCGACGGTTGGGATCTCGTGAGACTCTTCAACCTCGATGGTTTTCTCTGACCAGTCCACATCATTCAGATAGGCTGGCTCATCCACTGCGTGACGGAACACTTCGGCATGCTGGTCGTATAGGGAGATATCTTCTGCTACTTCATCTTCTACGGTAAAACGACGCAGGCGTACGGAACCATCGTTAATCTGACGCTTACCAATATCTACCTGCTCTTCCGCCAGCTTCAGCGAATCGCGGTTGGTTTCAGAAACGGCAAGGTCGGTACGGTCACGGTTAAGCAGCGAGTCCTGCTCATTACGTAGCGAGTCACGTTCGTTGATCAGCGTATCATCGGCCAGCGTCCCATTGTTCATGGTGTTGCCGGTATTGGTCATCGGCGCGGTGGTCGTGTTCATGGCGCTGGTCTGGTCACCCGTCAGCAGGCCACGATCGTTGGTTTGACCCGCATAGTCACGATTGGCCATGTCGCGATCGGTATGGCTCAGTGAAGAGTAGTCAGCGGCAAAGGCGCTCAGTTCCTGTTCAATGTGATCGGCTTCATCTTTCGGGGCACGCACCGTCAGCAGCACGCCGCCTGAACGGATAGCTTTGCTGTATTCGCTTGCGTAGTCGTCATCAACGTCATCGCCGAACAGGCGCTGCCAGAAGCTCGGGTGACGGATTTCTTTATCTTCTACGCGCAGTCTTTCACCGGAGATGATATCGATGTTTTTCTCTGCAATACCTTCGACGATCAATTTCTGTTTTGCCGCTTCCGCCTGTGAGACTTCATTAAATGCGGTGACGATTTTTTCATGTGACATAAATAGATCCTCGTTAATAGGTTTAAAGTTTCTGCTTCGTAATTTTGACTTCCTGATTACGCAGAGTGACTTTCTGCTGAAACTCTTCTTTACTGGTGTGCTTATGAATATGAATCTCTTCCTTAAGCACCCGCTTAGTGATTATTTCTACCTGCTCTTCAATCACGGGAATAATAAGCACATCCCCTTCGTGACGGATTTCAGCGGAATAATCATCGGCAACCTGATAATTCATTGGTACGTGTTCGATATCAACATGCTCATGCGTAAGCTCGGTTTCCAGTAACTCCTCTACCTCTTGTGTAGAGCGGGTCAGACTAATCCGGCTGTCAACCTTGCGCTGCTTAGAGATGGTAGCCTGCTCTTCAGCAAGCGGCATCGATACGGCCTCTTCAAATTTTCCAGTAGGCGGCGCGTTTTTATTTCCCATTATGTTACTCCTGAGATTTAAAGCCCCACAGACTAAAAAATCTTTTTATCTGGCGCCACGTTTTGTTGCACACGCCATTAATAGTAGTACACTGTTTCGAGAATGCCTCCCCGATTAAGCCGCGAAATGTAACAGATTTTGTAAACGCTTTATTTATCTATACATTAACTATTTTTAAATATTTCAGGAACTTTCCCCCCTTTATATTGCCTCGCGCGCACGCGCTCTATATAAACGCCCTCGCTTTACGCCTAACAATATAAAAATGCTGAGAAATAAAGCGGCTATTGCTGCCGGAAGAGGCTGACGTCGGCGGCTGGCCTGGGTTAGCCTTTGCACGGCCCTGTGGCCACGATGGCGCTGACGAAGGGACAACAAAGTTGCTGCCGGAAGAACAAAAGGCAGGCGAACAAAGAGCAGGGTTGGCGAAAGCCTGCGGGGACTAACAAGCTAACTGGCGAGCAACAGCGGTTGAAAGGAAGAGAAAGTAGCAGGCATCACTGCAGCTGACAGAAAGGAAAGCCCACCAGAACCACAACGGCCGAAAGAGACGAGCAGAAAGCGATAGAGGTCAAAAGAAAGAGAAAGTAGCAGGCATCACTGCGGCTGGCAGAAAGGAAAGCCCACCAGAGCCACAGCGGCCGAAAGAGACGAGCAGAAAGCGATAGAGGTCAAAAGAAAGAGAAAGTAGCAGGCATCACTGCGGGTGGCAGAAAGAAAAGCCCACCAGAGCCGCAACGATTGAAAGCGACGAGCGGAAAGCGATAGAGGCAGAAAGGAAAAAATGGCTGACATCACAACAGACCGCTGAAACCCCAGCAGCTGCCGAAAGGCTTAAACTTTTTCAGAAAGAAACGGTTGAGAAGCCTGGCACAGAAAAAGATTGAGGCGCTAAGCGCTCTGGCAAAAAAGAAAAGACGGCTGAAAAGCGGTGAAGGCGGGTAAAAAGTAAGGCGGGAAGGCGAACGGGAGCAAAACCGCAGCCGCAGGCGGAGAGCCTGCGGCCGGGAGCCTTAACGGCGCTTCAGCAGCATATAAACGCTGATGGCCATAAAGGCGGCACTTGGCAACAACGCCCCCAGCACCGGCGGAATGTTATACACCAGGCTGAGCGGCCCAAAGATCTGGTCCAGCACGTAAAACAGGAAGCCGAAGCTGATCCCCGTTACCACGCGCATGCCCATCGATACGCTGCGCAACGGCCCAAAAATAAACGACAGCGCCATCAGCATCATTACGGCTACCGACAGAGGCTGGAATATTTTGCTCCACATATTCAGCTGGTAGCGGCCCGCCACCTGCCCACTTTGCTTAAGATA
>NZ_DALZCD010000109.1:12556-13131 GCF_031978025.1 Erwinia sp. | reverse complement strand
GCAAAAGAGCTGCTGGTTGCGCTGGAACAGGGTATTGATATCGCCCACTACGCCGCCGCGATGCCACCGGTGATCGTGCCGGAAACGCTGGATCCGATTAATCTGCTGGGCGTACTGCGTCGCGCTAAGGGTAGCCTTGTCATGGTCAGCAACGAGTTTGGCGTGGTGCAGGGGCTGATCACGCCGCTGGACGTGCTGGAAGCGATTGCTGGCGAGTTCCCGGATGAGGATGAAACGCCCGATATCGTTGCCGACGGAGAAGGATGGCTGGTCAAGGGCGGAACCGATTTGCATTCTTTGCAGCAGCTTCTGGATACGCAGATGCTGGTAAAGCCGGAAGACGATCATGCGTCGCTGGCGGGACTGCTGATTGCGCAGAAAGGCCAGTTGCCGCAGGCGGGTGAGACCATAGAGCTGCCGCCGTTTACTTTCCTGATCGTTTCCGCCACCGACTACCGCATTGATTTGGTTCGCGTGACGCGGGAAAAACCGCCGGTAGAAGACAATTAAACCTGACTGAACATCAGCCGCGGTGCGGCTGATGTTCGCTAAGCCATTGCGGAAAACTTTCCAGT
>NZ_DALZCD010000109.1:0-12546 GCF_031978025.1 Erwinia sp. | reverse complement strand
GTGGCATCGGTCGGGCAAACAGGTACCCCTGCAACACGTCCACGCCTTTTTCACGCAGGTAGGCCGCCTGGTCTGCCGTTTCCACACCTTCTGCCACCAGGCCGATGTTCAGCCGCTGTGCCAGCGAAATCACCATATCTGTTACCGTCGCGTTAATAGCGTCCGTGCCGATCGCCGCGGTAAAGACCTTGTCAATTTTCAACACGTCCGGGCTAAGCGTTTTCAGATAAGAGAGCGAACTGTGGCCAGTCCCGAAGTCGTCAATCGCCAGCTTCACGCCGGTCTGGCGCAGCTGAGCCACCACGCGCCGATCGACTTCCGGCAGCGCATCGCGTTCGGTCAGTTCAACAATCAGCTGCTGAGCCGGATTAGCGGGCCACCAGAGCTGCTTTAAATCCGTCATAATTTGCCGGTCATGGAAATGGCTGGAGGCAACATTAATGGCGATGTGAAAATCAGGTCGGGCTGGCAACAGCGGCAGTTGGCTAACCACTTCAGTTAATACATAACGCGTCAGCGGCGCGATTAAATTATGCCGTTCGGCCAGCGGGATAAAAAGGTCCGGCGATACCCAGCCCTGGCGGTCGTTATGCCAACGCAGCAGCAGCTCGATGCCTTCACATTCGCCGCTTCGGGCGTTGATCAGTGGCTGACAATACACCAGAAATTCACGCGCGTTGATACCGTAACTGATCTGCCAGGCAAGACTCATGCGGTTCGCCGTGGCCAGCCAGATAATGTAGCCGGAGAGCAGGCTCAGCAGCAGCGCCAGTGGGAGCTGTGCCGGTAAGGCCAGCAGCGCAAGCCTGGCGGGGGCCGGCCCATACAGCGTGACGGAAAAAGGGTAGCGAAGCGAAGCGCTCTGATAGCTAACCTCATCCTCGGACGGCTGCGCTTTTTCGATCAAAGGATTACCGAACTCAAGGCTGTTTTCGCCTACGTTGAAAATGACCCGTTCCACCCATGGCAGCTGAGGCTCCAGCAAATAGTTGCTCATCAGCTCAATATTGATAACTTGCAGGATGCCAGCCTGGTTGCTTGCTTCCAGTGGCGTCCACAGCAGCAGCACTGGTGAGCCTTTAAGGAGGTGCTCGTCCGTGCTCAGCAGCATGCGTTCATTATTAACGGCCAGCTCGGGATAGGTGCTACTGAAGCCAATATTGGAACTGCCATAAATGCTTGAACAGTACATATTGTCGCGATAGACAAGGATAATTGAGCGCACGGTTTGCAGCGAGGCCAGCTTTTCCACCAGTGGAAACCGAACCTGATCGCAGGGCAGGCCTATCAGGCCCAGCGTATTATTGGCCGCTACGTCGAGCGGAGAAAAAAGACGATCAAAGCGCTGGATCGCCTCGCTGGCAAAAGTATGCGACAGCTTTTCGATATGATTTTTTTCAATGACAAAGCGTAAAGCCAACGTAAGGATAAGCACCAATGCGGCTGTTATTACAGCAATCAACAAGCGCCTGCGGCGAAAAGCCCCTGTAGCTTCCTGTGACACTTGCATTCGTTACCATCCTCAAAGCGAAACGCGACCAGGCTGTTATCGGCAAAGATAAAGGTAAGTTTAGTTCCCGGAAAGGAAAAACGGGTTTAAACAGGCGCTTGCTGGTTGAAAGAAGCAAAGGGGAGCGGCAGGAGAAAAGCCAGCGCCGCAAAGGGCGCTGGGGAAATCAGTCACACTGTACTTTTATTGCCAGACCGCCGCGAGACGTTTCGCGGTATTTGGCGTTCATGTCCTTGCCGGTTTCGTACATGGTTTCAATGACTTTATCCAGCGACACGCGTGCTTCGCTGGTGCGGCGCATCGCCATGCGCGCTGAGTTAATCGCTTTTACCGAAGCGATAGCATTACGCTCAATACAGGGAACCTGGACCTGACCGGCTACCGGATCGCAGGTCAGACCCAAATTGTGTTCCATGCCGATTTCTGCCGCCACGCAGACCTGCTCCGGGCTGGCACCCAGCAGCTCTGCCAGTCCCGCCGCCGCCATTGAACAGGCGACGCCCACTTCGCCCTGGCAGCCGACTTCCGCACCGGAAATAGAAGCGTTCATCTTATACAGAATACCTACCGCGCCAGCGGCCAGAAAATAACGGATAAAGATATCGGGACTGACCGAGGCGATAAAGTGATCGTAATAGGCCAGCACGGCCGGCACGATACCGCAAGCGCCGTTAGTCGGCGCCGTCACCACCCGTCCGCCTGCCGCGTTCTCTTCGTTAACGGCCAGCGCGAACATGTTTACCCAGTCGATAACGTTCATGGGGTCGCTGGAGAGCTTGTCTGAGGAAACCAGCAAGCGACGCAGCGCGGCGGCGCGACGCGGAACGCGCAGTGGGCCAGGCAGAACGCCTTCGGTATTCAGCCCGCGATCGATACAGTCGCGCATACTCTGCCAGACGTCCGCGAAATAGTGCTCGATCTCCGCGCGACTGTGCAGCGCCAGCTCGTTTTTCATTACCATACCGGAAAGCGACAAACCTGTTTCATGGCAGTGCGCCAGCATTTCTTTCGCGGAGTTAAACGGATAGGGTACCGAGACTTCGTTCAGCGTGGACTGGCCGAAATGCTCTTCGTCAACGATAAAGCCGCCGCCGATAGAATAGTAGGTTTTGCTGTAGATCAGCTCTTCACCGGCAAAGGCGTGAATGCGCATGCCGTTCTCGTGCAAAGAGAGGTTATCGCTGCGAAATACCATGCCGCCTTCGCGTGGGAAATCGACTTCGTGCGCGCCTGCGGCCAGCAGCAGACGCTGCCGCGTTTCTACGTCACGAATAAAGGCCGGAATGCCGTCAATATCCACGCTTTCCGGCGAGGCGCCCGACAGGCCCATAATAATCGCGATATCGGTATGGTGCCCTTTACCGGTCAGGGAAAGCGAACCATAAACGTCTACGGCAACACGCGTGACATCCGTTAATTTGCCCAGGCTGACCAGATCGTCAACAAACTGTTTGCCGGCTTTCATGGGTCCCACCGTGTGGGAACTGGATGGGCCAATGCCGATCTTAAACATGTCGAAAACGCTAATCACATTCTGCTCCCGGGTCCGCAGTAAATTGCTGGATAGTATTCAATGGTAATCATCATGGGAACGATAGTCGCATGAAATAAACTAATCTTCTTCTGGCAGGAAAGTTATTGCTAGCCGCATCACATTCAGTTTTGCGCCTTTTTTCTGGCCAATCTTAATTAAGGCAAAACAAAGCGCAGCCCGTTCTGTTCGGGGCCACGTATTTGCGCTGCAATATAAAGGATTTACGCTAATTGTGAAGGGGCAGGCAAACTAAAACAGGGAATTTTCTCTCCCTTTCATTTTAAACCGCTGGCAAAGTGGGTAACCGGCGCTATTTTGTGCGAAAGCGCTACTCTGCTGTCTGTAGGCTGAGCTGCCGGATAATGCCCGCAGTCATGCCCCAGATAAAATAGTCGTCAAACCAGGAAAGCCAGACCCGGTGCGTCGCACTGTGGCGATGAATATCCAACGGCGAATAGCGGCCCAGCCGTAACGCCTCCTGGAGCGGCATTTCGAATACCGATTCCACTTCCGCTTCGTTGGCCTGCCAGGCAAGACGATCGGGCAGGATGCCCACTACAGGCGTGACCTGAAAGCCGGTGCTGCTGGTGACGGGCGGCAGCACGCCGATGACCTGGACATTTTCTGGCGGAATTGCCACTTCTTCCTGCGCTTCACGCAGCGCGGTGTGAATCAATGACCGATCTTCATCATCCCGCATTCCGCCGGGGAAGGCGACCTGCCCGGCGTGTTTGCGCAGCGTGGCGGCGCGTCGGGTCAGCAGCAACGTAGGCCGCGGGCGGTTAATAATCGGCACCAGCACTGCCGCCTGACGTGTGGGCAGCTGAAGCACGGCAGGCTCGGGCCGCTGCAGCAGAAAACGGGTGATGAACTGCTGCAGCGTCGGTGACGAATCAGGCATGATAGTGCTCCAGGCAGGGAAGAATACGGTTTACCTTGTCAAACGTTTCCTGATATTCCGCCTGCTCATCGCTGTCGGCGACGATACCACCGCCTGCGCTACAGTAAAGTTGGCCATTTTCCGCCGTTAGCGTACGGATAGTGATGTTGGTGTCCATGCGGCCACAGACGCTGAGGTAGCCAATACTGCCGCACCAGGCATGGCGACGGTGCGGTTCAAGTTCATCAATAATAGCCATCGCCCGCACTTTCGGAGCGCCGGTAATAGAGCCGCCGGGGAAACAGGCGCGCAGCAGATCGCAGGCCGTTAGCTCCGGTTTCAGCGTGCCGGTGATGGTGCTGACCAGATGATGTACCGCCGGGAAAGGTTCCACCACAAACAGCTCCGGGACTTTTACCGTGCCGGGTACAGCCACGCGGCCAATATCGTTGCGCAGCAGATCGACAATCATCAGGTTTTCCGCCCGATCCTTAGGCGACTGCGCCAGCTTTTCTGCCTGACGACGGTCTGCCTGCGGATCGCTCAGGCGCGGCAGCGTACCTTTAATTGGACGAGTGACAATTTTGCCCTCTGCACTCTGCAGAAAGCGCTCGGGCGAAAGGCTTAATATCGTACTGTCAGGCAGGCGGACAAAGGCGCTGAAAGGCGCCCGGTTCTGGCGGGTTAATGTCCTGTACGCCTGCCATTCATCACCGCTGTAGCGGGCCTGAAAGCGCTGCGCCAGGTTAATTTGATAGCAATCGCCGCTGCGCAAAAACGCCTGAACCTGGCGGAACTTCTCGCCATAGGCTTCCCGGCTCATGTTAGAAACCCAGTCGCTGGTCAGGCGAAAAGGCTCCGTCGGCAGTGGCGTTTGTGCCTTCAGCCAGCGCAGCCGCTGTTCGGCGTCGCCATGCGTCACCAGTGTCAGAGTCTGACGGTGGTGATCGGCAATCAGCGCCCAGTTATAGAGACCGACGGCCATATCAGGCGTGGTTAAATCCGGCTTCGCCAGCTGCGGCAGCTTCTCAAAACGCCGCCCCAGATCGTAACCGAACAGGCCCAGCGCGCCGCCCTGAAAAGGGTAGTCGCTGTTTTCAGTCGCCTGCAGATTGCTTTCTTGCAGCGACTGGTTCAGCAGAGCCAGCGGATCCGCCTCACTTTCTGTGAGCTGGCCGTCACGCATGATGCGGGTCAGGCCGCCCCGGGTGACCAGAGTGGCAATGGGATCGGCAACCATAATATCGAAGCGATTGTCGCTGTGTTCCGCAAAGCCGGAATCCAGCAGCATCGCCCAAGGCTGATGGGCAATAACAGTAAACAGATCCCCGAGCGATTCGGGCGTATACTGCAGAGGATAATAAACAGGTGGCATGGTTTAAGCAGATCAGAACTAAAACAGGCAATAAGCCTGACATATTTTTCTGCTACTGGCATCTGTTTGTTACGCGTGGAATACTTCTCGCGACTGAAACAGGAGCAATTATGATTAGTGGTTTACCGGCGCTGTCGCTTGAGCAGCAGCAACAGGCAGTGGAGCGCATCCAGGAACTGATGGCCGACGGCATGAGCAGCGGGCAGGCTATCCAGCTGGTGGCAGCTGAAATTCGCGAAACGCATACGGGCGAAATGATCGCCGTTCGTTTCGACGATGAAGATGAAGATGAAGAAGGTGAGGAAAACGCGCGCGGGCGGGCTGATTACGACGACGCTGACGACGAAGAAGAGTAACAGAGTGGCGCACCAACCGGTGCGCCATCAGTTTATCTGGCGGCGATAATTTTGATCTCAACCAGATATTTCGGGTTCATCAGTCCGGCCTGCACGGTGCAGCGTACCGGCGCATTGTCTGGCGAAACCCAGGCATCCCAGGCGCGGTTCATCGCCGGAAAATCCTCTTTGTTCACCAGAAAAATCGTGGCGTCCAGAATACGGCTTTTATCTGAACCCAGTCGGGTCAGAATACGATCAATGACCGCCAGCGCGTTGGCAGTCTGCGCTTCGGCGCCTTCGTCCAGGTTCTCCGGTACGCTGGTGTAATAAATCGTATCGTTATGCACTACCGCTTCTGACATGCGGTGTTCCGGGTCGATTCTTACTATTTCATTAGACATATCAAAACCTTAATTGCTATTTGTGCCACTCTTAAAATCAGTATGGGACAGATTTGGGACATTCTGGTTAAAAATATCATCAATACGCCTGGCGTGCAGGGATAAATGGCCTGATGAAAAGTGAGCATATCGCCTAAGGATATTGATATTTTGCCAACCCCTTTCCTGCACAACGGATAGGGGGATGTCGGGCAAGGGTCTTCGTTGCGCCTGTCAAAAAAACAGATCTGCTGTGCTGTTTATCCGGCCAGAACAGGCGAGAGCGGCAGCAGATGTTTAAGGGGGGACTCATGCTTTCATTTCGTTCGCTACACGCACGAAACAGGCCCGCCATTAACGGGCCGGGTATCTGCCAGGCGGCAGCACGGTCATCTTTTTAGTCTGTTTGTCTGACGCAAAAGGGGAGTGCGCCGCGCTCTGAGTGGGCTTTTCTTTCCTGACGCTGGCAGATTCCCGTCTGTAATTCCCCGGTACTCCCGCCAGCAATAGCGGGTGCCCGGCTGCGCTTGCTTATCGCCACCCCGTTGCGACAAACTGGCGGCGACGTAGCCGGTGCTGTCGATTATTCAGCGCTGGCGTACGCTCCGACTCTTCACGCTCCAAGGCTTCCTCTGTAATATCAAACAGGGTTGCCTCCTGAAATGTGCCAATAAAACCCCTGCAATGGCGCAGTTAGTCAGGCAATGCACTGGTCTGTTTATTGCGGGTGACTACAGGATAAGAAACGTGCTGCCTGTAGATAATATGATCCTTACAGATTTGCATACTCCAGTATTTCCTCTCCCATCAGGAGACAATCAACATCCGAATAGTACATAAAGCGCATACGATATTTGCCTTTATAGATATATCCCCAGGTTTCAAAAACATCGAATTTTTGCATGGCATTTTGCGGATTCTTAATCTTTGCCAAAGGCGTCACTTTTTTATCAACAGAGATCCTGTCATCATTATCCCGATAGAATGACAGCAGTTTTTTTGCATCCCTAATTGCTGAACCCTGGCAGGTTAGCGACGATTGCTCCGTCGCCCCCCAGGCATTGAACATAGTCAGTATCAAACTTAATGCAACGGCAATTTTAATATTCATTGAGCGATCCCTCTTTCCTTTTTAATACGTCCCGGCTCAGGTGCCTCTGAGTAAAGCCATTCCTGCCACCGTTAACAAGCAGTGTAACGGCTTTCAAGGCTTCTTTATCCGCTGGCAAGTTAACAAACCGGGAGAGCCAGTATTTATATGTTGTGCTGACTGTCATGTCCGGCTCTCCGGCCACCAGATGATTGACCGGGTTTTTGTGAAGAATGTTACCGCAACGAGTATAATTTTCCTAACCTGTGATGTGCAGCATCTCAGTGCCAGGATATTCAGGCCTTTCTCCCGGATACTTGTTGTCGACGTTGCCGCCTGTTCTTCGTACTCGTTGCCATCCTGTCGGGCTCTTTCAATAAGTAC
The DNA here is from genome assembly GCF_031978025.1 of Erwinia sp. Taxonomy (NCBI): domain Bacteria; kingdom Pseudomonadati; phylum Pseudomonadota; class Gammaproteobacteria; order Enterobacterales; family Erwiniaceae; genus Erwinia; species Erwinia sp. The sequence goes on along the minus strand of NZ_DALZCD010000109.1, from coordinate 5,055 downwards.
AGAGGAACGGTCTGTTTTAACGTATAGCCGGGCAAGAAAATGCGCTATCAGAAAGTCGGCATTAATGGGGTAAACATCGAGTTAGCAATTTATAAGGGACGCGAGGACAGCCATGTTTTTTTGGGGTAGGTAGCTTTTTTCTCAGAAGATGTTGGCATTTTTTCAAATGGAAAGAAGGGGGTATGTAGGGGATCTTTGATTGTCAGTTTTAAAGGGTGAGACGGGGTAATAGAGGGGCTGATATTTTTTTAAAAGTTTCATTCTGGCATGGAAAAGAAAAGATTCTGTTTTTATCACGGCCAGAGTTACGCCAGTAAGGCCATATCTGTTATCCACTTAATTCTAACACTCACTTCGGCAGTTTTGCGCTCCCGAATCATTGATAATTTCCCCTAAGACACTGTCGGGACGGCACACCTTATCTATCAACAGCAAGCCGTCATCATCCCGGCGGCAAGATAAAGAACAGCGTTACGGGATACTGGGCCAGAATCTTTTAAGGAAAAGATGATGGCCTTAAGCGCTATTTTTTATCTTTATGCTTTCCGCAAAGTATCTGAAGAGTAATCGAGTGTAAAAATATTATTTGGCAAGCGTTGTTGCGTTAATCTGGTCTTTAATTTTTATTAATATTAATGCTGTCGTTGGCGGCTGGCATGGTGACTCTGTTACCTGAAAGACGGAAACTGTTCAGGTTAATCTCTTTTTTAACATTTTGAATAGCCAGCATGGCTGCACAAATTTTTTCATTATTTAATTCGGCGTGAAGAAAACTTTCAAGTTTGATAAGAATAGCATGCCATGAAACAGAAGATTTTTCCCTTAGTTGAGAAAGCACCGCTTCACCAATGATGATTTCACTAAGCTTTTCATATTTTTCTTTTTTCATTGTCGTTCCCTGAAAGGGGTAGGCTGTCAGTCATGGCTGTCGCGTCCGGCTGCAAAGTCAGCTCAGAATGTAGCCTTTATTCGCAGAACAGAAGTCCAATAAGTTCCTGTAGATGCATTTCTTCTTCGACTGAAGTCGCTGTATCAATACGTCCCAACAGGCGTACGCAAATGGCTTTACGGTTCAGGGTTCGGCCTGAACGGAGTATCTCTAAGGCGACTGAACCCAGCGTCTCCTGCTGTGATGGCAGAGCTGCGCGGGTAAAAAATGCTGAAACAGAGGTGTTCATGTCGGTTTTGTTCAGGGCATGTTGCATCAGAAACTCCGTTGTATTTTAAGTAAGCAGTGAACTGAAGCTTAAGTTATACAAAAGATATAAAGCTGTACAGGTTTATTTTTTTTAAAGTTTCAGCCTGTTATCGGTCCTCGTCTTTGCTGCCATACAGAAACAGCGGAAAAAGAACGCTGTAAGGCGTGTGTTTAGAGGTCGACTACCTACAAAGCTGTACAAGTTTGAATACGCTAGTGTTGCCTTGCGTATTAAATACCTTGTGTATTGAACGAGATAAACTGAACTACGACATCGATGTGTCTCAGAAGCCCTGGTCAGGTGACAGGGTTTAGTGAGATTGACCAGGCGTGGCGTTGGGGAAAATTATAAAGTGAAATAAACACGCCGGACTAGGGAAAGGCGATGCCAGAGCACGGTAAAGGATAAGGCAGACTACGGTAAAAGACAGCCAGAGCACGGTAAAGGCGATGGCAGAGCATGGAAAAGGCGATCCCAGACCCCATGTCGGGTCGGAATGGCGTGACGGAGCAGGGAAAGTATGGGATGCGCTGTTGCCGTTTTGATGGGACTGATTGGGGACACACGCAAAGGTTTATGACCCTTTCCGGGTCTTTACATGTTTTTCCCGCTCCTTTCACCTCTCGGTGCTTTAATTGCGGTTTGTTTCACTCTTTAAGTCGGCGGATACCTGCAGGCCAGGCTGAGAGAAAACACTATCAATAATCAGGCCTGCATGTTGTGAAAAATAATCTGATGAAAGCGCTGCATTCATCGATTGCCCGGGCTCCAGTTTTCTGTCCTTGCGCCCCTACATACATGTCTCTTTCTGTCATACGACTCACCTGTCTTTCGGGAAAGAAAGCCAGCCTGGGCTACCCGTTACTCAACGTCTTCTCCAGGGATTTTGCCTGAGTTCAAAGAACGCGAATCTCTTTTTCCGAAGGCGCTGGCCAGTGCGCTCATTCGTAACGTTTAAGCCTTCATATGAGAGATCGCACAATTAACGCCTGAAATTCAGGCATAAAAAACCGCCTCGACAGGCGGTTGGTTACATCTTTTGATTAAGCTGGCCGGACCGTGGCCTTGGTAGGATGTCCCTCGCGCCCATTGTCATGGGTATGGTCAGGGTCAGGCTCAATGATAACGATATAATCTGCCTCTTTACCCTCGCGCGCCAGGGTTACTAATTCTCCGGCGCGAGGTTTGGAGTCAAAATCGTGCTCCTCTTCAATGCCGGTATCCTCAAAAATCACCGTAAATTTCATTTTCCGTCCTCTTTCTGATAAAACCGCGTCGTTACCCCAACGTATCTGGCTGACTCTCTCTTACGGAATTTTAGCCTATTCTGAAAATATCCCTTCGCCTCAGCAGATGACTTCCACTCAACCTCACGCGAGATGACCGGCTGATGAGTGTTTCTGTGCCAGCAGCGCGGCTGACCCGTTACGGGACGCAGCAAAAACCGCTGGTGGATTACCGGAAAGTAAAGCGGCCGCAGGGCAGTCTGTCCGCTGAGCTGACAGGCCCGATTGATGCGCCATCCGTGCCGGACAATCTGTCCTTTAGTGAAGGCGTGTGACCGATTGCTGAGCTGTCCGGCCTGTGTAACCGGGCAGGAATAAGGAATGAAGCCAGATAGGCATCGGATTATCTGGCGGTATAGACAGTCAGCAGAGGATTTCTGTTTTTTTAAATTTGGCATCTTGTTACTGATTTGGATTGAGCAGATCATATGATTACTTAAGTTGCATACAGCAGGTTACATGCTAATCAGCACTGAGAATTTACGTAGCAATATTGCAGATACAAAACTTGCCTGCACTCTCGCTGCCGTTGCCGGAGCCGTGAACACAGCAGCATTTGAAGTGGTGGGGTTTTTCTCCGCCAACATGACGGGCAATGTCTCTTCACTGTCGGATCATCTTGCGAAAGCCAGCCTTGCTCCAGGTCTGTTTTTCCTTTCGATTATTTGTATTTTCATTGCCGGCTCCGCATTTTCCACCCTTCTTATCAATGCGGGCCGCAGGAAGAAGATGCGAACGGTTTATGCCGTCAACATTATCATTGAGGGAGCAGGCCTCGTTTTATTGGGCATTGTTGAAAGCTGGATGAGTCCGTTTTCGCCTGGCGTATTACTTATCTTGTCCCTGAGCTTTTTAATGGGATTACAAAATGCAGTCGTGACCCGCATATCCAATGCACGAGTAAGAACGACGCATGTATCAGGAACCTCTACGGATATTGGGATAGAACTGGCCATGTTGTTTGATGTGCTGAGGCGAAAAGAGTCGCCAAAAGACGCGCCCGTTTATCTTGAGAGACTCAGACTGCACGCTTTCACGCTACTGTCATTTCTGGGCGGCGGGGTGGCAGGGATAGGGCTTTTTCATTTACTTGGCTATGGATTTCTGATTTTCATAGGCCTCGGCGTGATTTGTCTGGCATTGCATAACATGCTGGCCAGCCATGAGAACGGATAAAAGCATATTAAGCTCTTAAGGTGTTTTTGACGGCCTGACACCCCATATTGGAGTAATCATAAAATCAGGTGAAACCCACAGAGGTTTGATTAATTGCCCACAGCCCAAAGAGGTTGACGGCTTTATCGGGGTAGCTAAAGAAAACAGGCAAGGTATTTACCGGGTTTCCGGCGACAGGCTTAAGATAGACTTTTCCCTTCAGCAGCATTCAAAATAACATCTCATCGATCCTTAAACGGCTTATCTCTTTTGTGGAGAGCCTGAACAGGGGGAACTTTATGATGCTATGTCGATGTCTCGTTTACGGCTACACGGGGGATGATAAATATCTCCGGAGCCGTAAGATTTCCCTCTGAGAATGCCTGTCTGCGCCAGGCGAATGCTATGCTGGCACGTGGCTTTACCTTTATCACCTGGATTAATTATGTCTGCCATTGACGATCTTTTTCTGCGCCTGTCGCGCTCGCCGTTCCGGCAAAAATTCCATTTAGGTTACCGCGAATACCGCTATTGTCTGGAGAAAGGCGAGGAGACGGTCAGCAGGCACGCCGCTGATTTTATTCGTGAACGTCTCTCTTCTGCGGAGCCGGTGAATGACGGCAAGCAAACGCCGATGCGCGGTCATCCGGTATTTATTGCGCAGCACGCAACCGCGACCTGCTGTCGAGGCTGCCTGAGCAAATGGCATCACATTCCTGCCCACCAGCCGTTAACCGCAGAGCAGCAGACGTGGGTGGTCCAGACAATCCTGCACTGGCTGCGACTGGAGATGCAGCGGCCACAGCCGCCTGCGCCGGGCGGTAAAAAGCAGCCAGACAGGGACAGACAGCTTAAGCTGCTGTAGGGCCAGGTGCCCTGTCGCCCCGAAGGTGAAATATGTATTAACAAAGTTCATTAAATCAGGAGGGCGAAAGGCTTGCGATTTTACCGGTAACATTCTAGTTTTGCAGAGGCAGGTAAATCCACTGCTAAAACAAGGGGTATTCGTATGCAATCTTCTAAACTTATTGTTTTAATTGAAAGAATAGCTATATCTATTTTTGCGGCTCTGCTGCTCTACTTTATTGTGACCGGGTTGTTCTCGGCTTCAGGTTGGGATCACAGCTGGCCTTACCCGCACCACTAAAAGCGGATTCTTCACCAGGGAAAATAAAACATTATTAATATTATAAGCGCCTCGCTAACGCGGTACGACATGCCTCTTTCTCTAGCCTGAGCCTGTATGTCTGTACGCGTTGTACTGGCTGGCTTGTCGCAATAACTATTTGATTTATAACGATTTGTATCCTTGCGGTAATACTGACATAATAGCCTGCTTTTTTTAACAGGCGGTGAGGATACGTGGTAAACGATTTTGCAGCAGACGGCGCGCTGGCGCAGGCCATTCCAGGCTT
>NZ_DALZCD010000108.1:0-13136 GCF_031978025.1 Erwinia sp. | reverse complement strand
GGTTAAATCAAGCAGATAACAGGGATGGCTGACCTGATGCACCGCCGCCAGTACCGTGTTTTCAATCGCTGGCACCGGTGCTTGCTGCGGATCGCTTTGCTGGGCCAGCCGAAACAAATAATCGCGCTCTACCGGTTTCATCTGCAGTGTATCGGCGATATTCGCCAGCGTCTGCGTCGACACCACAATGTCTCTGCCCTGCTCTATCCAGGTATACCAGGTAGCGCTGATGCCGCTCAATAGCGCCACTTCCTCGCGTCGCAGCCCTTTGGTTCTTCTACGGGCCACGATCGGCAGGCCCAGTTTTTCTGGCGAGGTATTTTCACGCTGGCTACGCAGAAAATTACCCAGCGCTTTCGGGCCGGAAAGCAGCGTCTCACTCATGCAGGGTAACTCCTGATACCAGTATAATTGCACATATTGTACCCGTTTAAAGCAGCTTGTATAGTTCGCGAACACTCCCCGGATAGAGGTGTTTCACTATGCAAAATAGCCACGAGGATCTGGTTGAAAGCCAGTTTGGTGACCGCGCGAAAGCTTACCTGGACAGCGATGTTCATGCCCAGGGTTTCGATCTGCAAAGACTGAGCGAATGGCTGAGTAATGAAACGCAATCTACCTTGCTCGATATTGGTTGCGGTGCAGGGCATACCAGTTTTGTTGCGGCGACTCATGTTGCACAGGTCACCGCCTACGATTTATCAGAGAAGATGCTGCAGGTTGTGCGCGAAGCGGCCCAGGCACGCGGGCTGAGCAATCTGACTACCGTAAAGGGCCCGGCAGAAGCGCTGCCCTTCGCTGAAGCAAGCTTTGAGGTGGTTGTCAGCCGCTATTCCGCGCATCACTGGCACGATGTGGGTCTGGCTCTGCGCGAGATAAAGCGCGTATTAAAGCCGGGCGGCAAATTCATTCTGATGGATATCACTTCCCCCGGCCAGCCACCGTTGGATGTCTGGCTGCAAACAGTGGAAATGCTGCGGGATCCTTCCCACGTGCGCAATTATTCGCAGGGTGAATGGCTGAAGATGGTTAACGAAAGCGGTATGACGGTTAATCGTTTGGTGATGGATCGTCTGGATCTGGCATTCGCTCCGTGGATCGAAAGAATGCGCACGCCAGAGATAATGACGCAGGCGATCCGTCTGCTGCAGGAAAAAGCGTCCGCCAGCGTGAAGCACCATTACGCCGTGCAGCCCGACGGATCGTTTAGCACTGATACCCTGATGTTTCAGGCAGCTGTAACGGGATAATGCAAGGGCGTGTTTTGCGAGATAGCGGCGCATGGCACGCATATTTATTTGCACTGTCGGAATAAAGCGCATTATTTCGGATACCGCAGGCTAACTGACTTTTCTTTTGCTGTAACGGGCCCCCGGGCTGATTCAGACACGATTTTCATCTTTGCCCCGCCAGCCCTGGCGACCCTCAGGTAATCAGGCCATAGTTATCGGGTGAATAGTTTGAGGATAAACATAATGAAAATTGCCTGTTTGGGTTGGGGATCGCTTATCTGGAAGCCCGGCGTACTGCCGGTTGAGGGCGAATGGCATCAGGATGGGCCGCTCGTCCCGATTGAATTTTCCCGTATCGCCGACGGCGGCGAGCTTTCGACAGCTATCTGTCTTAATGCCGAACCCGTGCCCGTGCTTTGGGCATGGCTAACGGTTGGTAATTTGGCGACAGGATGTGAACTGTTGAAAGCGCGCGAGGCGATTCCGGCAGCACGTAATGATGGTATTGGCTCGCTTATTGTGACCGACAGACCGGAGGGCGCCCTGGCTAAGTGGGCGCAGGCGCGAGATATCGATGCGCTAATCTGGACGGCCCTGCCGCCGAGCTGCGATCGCATTGAGAACCGCATCCCCGCTTTACAAACGGCGTTGACCTATCTTGATAGCCTGACCGGCGAGAAACGAGAACACGCTAAAGACTATATCTGCCGGGTTCCGGCGCAAATCGACACCCCTTATCGTCGGGCGATTGTAGAAAAATTAGGCTGGACTGACTAAACGCTATTATTTTCGGCCGAAAGGCATTTTTTTCGCCCGTCGGCTATTTTACAGGAAAGGCTAATACGCAGATTCTGGAAGCCTCTTTATTACGCTTTTGCCGGGCGGCGTGTTGATGCTGGCCTGTCTCGCGAAAGTAATGTCTACCGACGATACTTTTCAGGAGGCACACTCGTACTTTACGTCGGAAAAAATCCGTGGGGAATGTGTCCGGTGTCGCCCGGCTGGCAGAGAGAAGCAACAAGTGGCTATGGGCCCTTGGGCGGGCTAAAGCCCCGCTTCCAAGAGCTGGTTTGGCAAACTTCAGCTGAGCAGCACGCAAGGCCGGGAGGTCTGAGCGATCTCCGGCTGTCTTACCGGCATGTTCGATTACTGCAGACCGCTTCAGGCGGTTTTCTTCAGACGTAAAAAAACCCGCACAAGGGCGGGTTTTTGTCACTGTGATTATTTTTCCACTTAGCTGCTCAGGCTGTTGCCTTCATCGCTATCGTAAGTGCGACAATAATATTACAGTGCTACGACGTTTGCAGCTGAAGGGCCTTTAGCACCATTTTCGATGGTGAATTCAACCTTCTGGCCTTCGTCCAGCGTTTTGTAGTCATTACCCTGGATTGCAGAGAAATGTACAAAAACGTCTTTGCTGCCGTCCTGTGGAGAAATAAAGCCGAAACCTTTATCAGCGTTAAACCATTTTACTAAACCAGTCATTTTACCAGACATCGATATTTCCTTAATTTTTAGCCAATTACTTTGGCGTGAAGGCCTGTTTCCAGAGCATAACTTATTGGGCACTTAGAAGAAGATCAGGAGGAAGGATATCGTTGGATAACGCTTGCGCTGAGGACTGCTTTACTAAAACTGCTTTCATAAGGTCTGTATTCCAAACCGATGACGCTATTAAGTCATGCCTGACTCAGTTAAGCAACGTTTATTTTTAATATTTTATTTATTCGGGGTTTTCTGGCTCACCGTTTAAGAACAAAGTGGCCTGAATACGCTAACATTTTACGCTATTACGCTGGTCTGAGGCACCTGAACGGCTGGATGGCTACGAGAAGAAGGTGCCCTTCTTTTCGTCTTCTTTCACAGGCTTAACTCAAATTATCCTTCAAAGGGACGGTTAATGTTAAATGAAACTTACACTCGCTATGCCAGCCTGCAGCATAAAACGGTGGCGATCACGGGCGGTGCCAGTGGGATAGGAGCGGATCTGGTCGCGGCTTTCGCTCAGCAGCAGAGTCGGGTGCATTTTCTGGATATCGATCGTGGCGGCGAGGGGCTGGCGAAGCAGCTTGGGGCGACGTATCACTACTGTGACTTACGCGATAGTGAGGCATGTCGGGCGACTATTAATGCTATAGCCCGTCAGGAAGGCGCGCTGGACGTGCTGATTAACAATGCCGCCAATGACGATCGTCACGATCTCTTTGCCGTGGAACCGGCGTACTGGCGCGATCGGCTGGCGGTGAATCTGGATCACCAATTTTTCGCCAGCCAGGCGGCAGCGGAAATGATGCGGCAGCAGGGAGCGGGCAATATTATTTTAACCAGCTCAACTTCGTTTATGAAAGGGCGCCCCGGCATGGTCGGTTATACCACGGCCAAAGCCGCCATTATCGGGCTGACTCAAACGCTGGCGCGCGAGCTGGGCCAGTACGGGATTCGGGTCAACTGCCTCGTACCCGGCGCGGTGGCTACGCCCAGACAGCAGGCGCTCTGGCGTACGCCGGAAGCGCAGGCGGAGATTCAGGCCGCGCAGCCGCTAAAGATTGTTCTGCAGGGCCGCGACGTGGCGGCAATGGCGCTGTTTGTGGCCTCCGATGATGCACGTGGCTGTACCGGCGCCCAGTTTATGATCGACGCGGGTATCCGGCTAAGCTGATGCCGTGCTTTGTCGCCTCTGGCGAAGTACGCGGCTGTACCAGCGCCCGGTTTATGGTCGACGCGCGTATCCGGCTAAGCTGACGTCGTTCTTTGTCGCCTCTGGCGAGGTTCGTGGCTATTAGCGCCCGGTTTATGGTCGACGCGGGTATCCGGCTAAGCTGACGTCGTGCTTTGTCGCCTCTGGCGAAGTACGCAGCTGTACCAGCGCCCGGTTTATGGTCGACGCGAGTATCCGGCTAAGCTGACGTCGTTCTTTATCGCCTCTGATGAGGTTCGTGGCTGTACAGGCGCCCAGTTTATGGTCGACGCAGGTATCCGGCTAAGCTGACGTCGTTCTTTGTCGCCTCTGGCGAAGTATGCGGCTGTACAGGCACCCGGTTTATGGTCGACGAGGGTATCCGGGCAGCCTGGCTGCCGCTACGTAAGACCGAAAAAGGTCTTATGTAGCAAGGCCACCCGCTCCGAAAACCGATCGCCTGTCTTTATCAGGACGATCTTGTCGTCTGGTCACCACTGTTATCGGTCAGGAAAGGCAATAGCGCCGCCAGCATCTCTGTGGGCTTCTCCTCCTGCGGCGAATGGCCGCAGGGTAAAGCCTGCCCGCTGACGATATGCGCCTTCTCTCGCCACGTGGCGATAACGTCATAAAGCTGGCCGACCGTGCCTTTTTCACCCCACAGCAGCAGCAAAGGACAGCTGATTCGCTTATCGCTGTCTGCCGCATCATCGGCCAGATCGACCGTTGCCGAAGCACGGTAGTCTTCACAGGCAGCATGGATCATCGCCGGTTGTTGATAGCAACGAAGATAGTCGGCAAAAATTTCCGGCTCCATGGCGTCAGGCGTTTTTAGCTGCCCTTCAATATGCTTTTGCAGAAAAAAAGCCGGATCGTTACCGATCATTTTTTCCGGCAGCGGCGCAGGCTGGATCAAAAAGAACCACCAGAAATAACGCGTGGCGAACGTTTTATCCGTCAGCGCGTACATAGTCGCGGTCGGCGCAATATCGATAAACACGCAGCGCTCAACCTGTTCAGGGTAATCCAACGCCAGCCGGTGACCGACGCGACCACCCCGGTCGTGGCCGACAAAGGCGAATCGCTGATAGCCCAGCGCTGCCATCAGCTGCACCACGTCTTCCGCCATGACTTTTTTGCTATAGCGACGGTGCTCGCTGTCACTTTCCGGTTTGTCACTGTCGCCGTAGCCGCGCAGGTCCGGCATGATCACCGTAAACTGTTGGCTCAGCTCCGGCGCGATTTTCCGCCAGACAAGATGGTTTTGCGGATGCCCATGCAGAAGCACTAAAGGCTTCCCCTGCCCCATAACGGCAACGCGCAGCGTGATACCGTTTGGCAGGATGACATCTTTGAGGGTGCAGTCCGCAATAAACGGAGAAGCACCCCTTTCGGTTACGGTGTTCTGAATTATCGCCATGTCATATTCCTGTTTAAGCCATTCGCTATAGCAGAGGCGACCTTTTTATTTCGGGGCCGCCTGCGCGTTGGCATAAAGCTTAGCGCGCTTTTAGCGCCGCTGGGCTTTCCTGAAAACAGTTAAAATCACAGTCAGTTTGTGGTTGCTGGCAAGACCATGCTTTGCCGTTTAGCTGCGTTTCATCGGCGGCGGCTGAGGCAGGCGATTAATGGCTCGAATCGCTACAGCAACCGGGCACGATAGTTCAGAGCCTACTTTCTGGCCGATAAGCCCGCGGTAAAGAATGTGAAGAACTAAAAGAGCCAGAAGAGCCAAAGGTCAAAAAGGTCAAAAAGGTCAAAAAGGCCACAAGGGTTCGAGGAACCAAAAGAACCAAAAGAACAAGAAGTGCAAAAAGAATCAAAGAGCCTGAAGAATTAGCACAGCCAGAAGCACCAGAAGCACCAGAAGCACCAGAAGCACCAGAAGCACCAGAAGCCTGCCAGATGGTACCGCTGCGACCATAAAAAAACCCCGTATAAACGGGGTCTTGGTGTTTTAGCCTGCAGGGGCCGTGGCCCGGTGGCAATAATCAGAACGGGATATCGTCGTCAAAATCCATTGGCGGCTCGTTGCCTGCTGGCGCGCTGTTCTGCTGCGGTTGCGGACGAGACTGCTGCTGGCCACCGCTGAACTGGTTGCCGCCTGCCGGCTGCTGAGGCTGGCCCCAACCGTTGTTGTTGCCCTGACCGCCGCCCTGGCTCTGACCACCGCCTGCGCCGCCGCTCTGACGGCCGCCCAGCATCTGCATGGTGCCGCCAACGTTAACGACAACCTCAGTGGTGTACTTCTCTACGCCTGCCTGGTCAGTCCATTTACGGGTCTGCAACGCCCCTTCGATATAGACCTGAGATCCTTTGCGCAGATATTCACCGGCCACTTCCGCCAGCTTACCGAACAGCACCACGCGGTGCCATTCCGTTTTCTCTTTGGTTTCGCCGGTCTGCTTGTCACGCCAGCTTTCAGACGTGGCCAGAGTAATGTTGGCAACGGCGCCGCCATTCGGCATGTAGCGGACTTCCGGATCCTGACCCAGATTACCCACCAGGATTACTTTATTTACGCCTCTGCTGGCCATGTTCGTCTCTCCGATAAATGTTCTTAGCTTAAGGATGAAATTCTAACACGCCCTACCCACAGATTATACCTTCGGATCCGGGTTTCAGAGCCGGATCGCAAAGGCTTTCTTTCAGGCACATCCTTTCGGCGGGGGGCTCGGGATGGATCGCAAAATGACCCGCTGTTATCTGGCGACGCCAGGATCCCGTGACGTATTATACAGCAAAGTACTGTATATCCATTCAGCTTTTTTTGTGCCATACTAACAGGCTTAATTCTGGCCGTGCCGGACAGGCATGGTGATGTCCGTGTTAATCCGGGAATTGTGAATGGATAAGATAGAAGTACGGGGTGCCCGCACCCATAATCTGAAGAATATCAACCTGATCATCCCGCGCGACAAACTGATCGTTGTCACCGGCCTGTCGGGTTCGGGTAAGTCCTCGCTGGCGTTTGATACGCTGTATGCCGAGGGGCAGCGCCGCTACGTGGAATCCCTTTCTGCCTATGCGCGTCAGTTTCTCTCGCTGATGGAAAAGCCGGATGTCGATCATATAGAAGGGCTGTCGCCCGCCATTTCGATTGAACAAAAATCAACTTCGCACAACCCGCGTTCTACCGTCGGTACCATCACGGAAATCCATGACTACCTGCGCCTGCTGTTTGCCCGCGTAGGCGAACCGCGCTGCCCGGATCACGACGTTACGCTGGCGGCACAAACGGTTAGTCAGATGGTGGACAACGTGCTGTCGGAGCCGGAAGGCCGCCGCCTGATGCTGCTTGCGCCTATCGTTAAAGAGCGTAAGGGCGAGCACACTAAGACGCTGGAAAACCTGGCCTCGCAGGGTTATATCCGTGCGCGCATCGATGGCGAAGTCTGCGACCTTTCCGATCCGCCGAAGCTGGAGCTGCAAAAGAAACATACCATCGAAGTGGTGGTGGATCGCTTTAAGGTGCGGGAAGATCTGAAACAGCGTCTGGCGGAGTCTTTCGAGACGGCGCTGGAGCTTTCCGGCGGCACCGCCGTGATTGCCGATATGGACGATGAACAGGCGGAAGAGCTGATCTTCTCCGCCAATTTCGCCTGCCCGATCTGCGGCTACAGCATGACGGAACTGGAACCCCGCCTGTTCTCATTTAATAATCCGGCCGGTGCCTGCCCGACCTGTGATGGTCTTGGCGTGCAGCAATATTTTGATCCGGATCGGGTGGTGCAGAACCCGGAGCTGTCGCTGGCTGGCGGCGCTATCCGTGGTTGGGATCGCCGTAATTTTTACTACTTCCAGATGCTGCGCTCGCTGGCTGAGCACCTGGATTTCGACGTCGAAGCGCCGTTTGACTCGCTGCACGACAAAGCGCGTAAGATCATTCTGTACGGCTCCGGCAAAGAGAGCATTGAATTCAAATATATTAACGATCGCGGCGACACGTCCGTGCGTCGTCATCCGTTTGAAGGCGTGCTGCATAACATGGAACGCCGTTACAAAGAGACGGAATCCTCTGCGGTGCGCGAGGATTTGGCGAAATTTATCAGTAACCGTGCCTGTGCAACCTGTGAAGGGACGCGCCTGCGTCGTGAAGCGCGCCACGTTTACGTTGAGAACACCACGCTGCCGACTATTTCGGATATGAGCATCGGCCATGCAATGGCGTTCTTCCAGAACATGCAGCTGAGCGGCCAGCGCGCTAAAATCGCTGAAAAAGTGCTGAAAGAGATTGGCGATCGCCTGAAGTTTCTGGTTAACGTCGGTCTGAATTACCTGTCAATGTCCCGATCTGCCGAAACGCTGTCGGGCGGCGAAGCGCAGCGTATCCGCCTGGCGAGCCAGATCGGGGCCGGGCTGGTTGGCGTGATGTATGTGCTGGACGAACCGTCTATCGGTCTGCACCAGCGCGACAACGAGCGCCTGCTGGAAACGCTGGTGCATCTGCGCGATCTGGGTAACACCGTGATTGTGGTGGAACATGACGAAGATGCGATCCGTGCTGCCGATCACGTGATCGATATCGGGCCAGGCGCGGGCGTGCACGGCGGTCAGGTTGTGGCGGAAGGCACCGTCGACGATATTATGGCGGTTAAGGAATCCCTTACCGGACAGTACCTGAGCGGCGAGCGCGGTATTCAGGTGCCGGAAGAGCGCGTCAAGGCCGATGCCAGCAAGGTGCTGAAGCTGAGCGGCGCAAAAGGCAACAACCTGAAGGATGTGACGCTGACGCTACCGGTTGGTCTGTTCAGCTGCATTACCGGGGTGTCCGGCTCCGGCAAGTCAACGCTGATTAATGATACGCTTTTCCCTATCGCCCAGCGGCAACTGAACGGCGCAACCATCGCCGAACCGGCCCCTTATCGTGACATCACCGGTATGGAGCATTTCGATAAGGTTATTGATATTGACCAAAGCCCTATCGGTCGTACTCCGCGCTCTAACCCGGCTACCTATACCGGCATCTTTACGCCGGTACGCGAGCTGTTTGCGGGCGTACCGGAATCACGCACGCGCGGCTATACGCCGGGCCGCTTCAGCTTTAACGTCCGTGGCGGACGCTGTGAAGCCTGCCAGGGCGACGGTGTCATTAAGGTAGAAATGCACTTCCTGCCGGATATCTACGTGCCGTGCGACCAGTGTAAAGGCAAGCGCTATAACCGCGAGACGCTGGAAATTAAGTACAAGGGCAAAAGCATCCACCAGGTGCTGGAGATGACTATTGAAGAGGCGCGTGAGTTCTTTGACGCGGTGCCTGCGCTGGCGCGCAAGCTGCAAACGCTGATGGATGTGGGGCTTTCCTATATTCGTTTAGGCCAGTCGGCTACCACGCTTTCCGGCGGCGAGGCGCAGCGCGTCAAGCTGGCCCGCGAGCTGTCGAAACGCGGCACTGGTCAGACCCTCTATATTCTGGATGAGCCGACCACAGGTCTGCACTTTGCCGATATCCAGCAGCTGCTGACCGTGCTGCATCAGCTGCGCGATCAGGGCAATACTATCGTGGTGATTGAGCACAACCTCGATGTGATTAAAACGGCCGACTGGATTGTCGATCTGGGCCCGGAAGGCGGCAGCGGCGGCGGTGAAATTCTGGTTTCCGGCACGCCAGAAACGGTGGCGGAGTGCAAAGAGTCGCATACCGCACGCTTCCTTAAGCCGCTACTGACAAAAAAGTAGTCTGATCTGAAGGCGCGAGTCGTTAACGGCTCGCGCCTTTCTCCTTTCCGTTCCCGGCAAGGCGTTGTATTTTTGTGTTTCCTCTGCAACAAAATTTTCTTATTTATCGCAATTTTCCGTCATTTTCCGCTAAAACTTGCAGGATCAGGCAAGATTTAAACAGATTCCGGCATACCCCTCTGCGGAACGGGCCACTATTCTTAATGGGCCGTCAGGCACACGCCATTCCATTATCAGGAGAGTCCATGAATATTACCCATGCTTATGCCGCTAAAAGCGCTGATGCGAAGCTTGCGCCTTTTGAATTCCAGCCGCGCGAACTGCGTGAGCACGACGTACAGATTGAAATTCTTTACTGCGGCGTCTGCCATTCTGATTTACACCAGGCCCGCAACGAGTGGAAAAACACCATTTTTCCCGTCGTACCGGGACATGAAATTGTGGGTCGCGTCACCGCCGTGGGCGGCCATACGCACAAATATAAAGTGGGCGATTTGGTTGGCGTCGGCTGTCTGGTCGACTCCTGCCGCACCTGCGACAGCTGTAAAGAAGACCTGGAGCAGTATTGCGAAAATGGCTTTACCGGCACCTATAACGGTGAAGATCGCGAAACGGGCGATATTACCTACGGTGGCTACTCGACGCAGATCGTCGTGAATGAAGACTTCGTACTGCGTGTACCGGAGAATCTGGATCCTGCAGGCGCCGCACCGCTGCTCTGCGCCGGGATCACTACTTATTCACCGCTGAGCCACTGGGGCGCAGGCCCGGGTAAAAAAGTCGGGATTGTCGGCCTGGGGGGTTTAGGCCACATGGGCGTGAAAATTGCGCACGCGATGGGCGCACACGTTGTGTTGTTCACCACCTCGCCTTCTAAAGTAGAAGACGGCAAACGCCTGGGTGCGGATGAAGTGGTGATTTCTAAAGATCCTGAGCAGATGGCGCAGCACGCCAACAGCTTCGATTTTATTCTTAATACCGTGGCGGCGCCGCACGATCTGAACCCGTTTATCACCCTGTTGCGTCGTGATGGCACCATGACGCTGGTTGGTGCGCCGGAACACGACCATCCATCACCGCAGGTATTTAACCTGATTTTCAAACGTCGCAGTATCGCCGGTTCACTGATTGGCGGCATTAAAGAAACGCAGGAAATGTTGGATTTCTGCGGCAAGCACAACATTATCTCAGACATTGAGATGATCAAGATGGATGAGATTAACGAAGCCTATGAACGTATGCTGAAAAGCGACGTGAAGTACCGCTTTGTTATTGATATTGCCACGCTGCGCGGCTAATCATCCTTCAGGCATCCTGAGGCCAGTACGGTTTCAGGGTGCCTGAGTCGTTCTCTTCAGCTACGCCGTTCGGGTAGCGAGCGCCTGCTGAAGCGAGGCGTCGATCAGATAATAAATCTGAGAATCCTTCAGCGATCCATCCAACAGCACGGTACTCCAGTGCGTCTTATTCAGATGCGCGGTCGGCACCACATCGCTGTGTTTTTCCCGCAGCAAATCCGCCAGCGCGGGCGTCGTTTTCAGCGCTACAGCCGGATGACCATCCACTTCATGCACCATTGCAAACAGCACATCATCCACTTTTATCTGGGTCGCTTTCCAGTCGGTATGCACAACCTGTTCCGCACCCGGCTTGTCCATGCAGTAAGAAAGTAAATCCGATACGTTCATGCTATTCCCCCTGTAGCGTGGCGATAATGCGGCGGCTGCCGCCGTGATGACGATGCTCGCCCAGCCAGATGCCTTGCCACGTGCCCAACAGCAGCTTTCCACGGCTTACCGGCAGCGTCAGCGACACGCCCAGCGAGGAAGATTTAATGTGCGCAGGCATATCGTCCGCCCCCTCGTAATCATGTTCATAATTCGCTTTTTCCGGCACCTGACGCAGAAAATGGTTTTCCATATCACGTCTGACAGTGGGATCGCAGTTTTCATTGAGCGTCAGCGAGGCGGAGGTATGCTGCAGCAGCAGATGCAGCAGGCCGACCTGGACATCGCCAAGCCGCCGCAGCTCCTGAACAATCTCGTCCGTTATCAAATGAAAACCACGGGATTTGGGATCCAGGGTAATTGTCTGCTGATACCACATCATTATGCTCCTTAACTGAATATGTTCCGTTAAGTGTGCAGCAGGATGGGAAAAGGTAAACCCGGAACGGTAAAAAGAGTGAGAAAGGCCGGACGGGCGTCCGGCCAGAAAGGCTTACATGACCGCGGCGAAGGCTTCAGCAACCTGATGTACGTTCCCGCTGTTCAGACCTGCCACACACATGCGGCCGCTGGCGATCAGATAGATGCCAAACTCATCACGCAGCCGATCGACCTGTGCCGCGCTCAGCCCGGTGTAGCTGAACATGCCGCGCTGCTTCAGCAGGTAATCGAAGTTTTTACCCGGCACCGCCGTTGACAGTACGTCCACCAGCGCCTGACGCATGGTGGAGATACGTACACGCATTGCCTCGACTTCCGCCAGCCACTGCGCTTTCAGCTCCGCATCGTTCAGCACGCAGGCCACTACCTGAGCACCGAAGTTTGGCGGGCTGGAATAGTTACGGCGCACGGTGGCCTTCAGCTGGCCCAGTACGCGGGTAGCTTCTTCCGCGTCTTCACAGACCACGGAAAGGCCGCCGACGCGCTCGCCATACAGCGAGAAGATTTTCGAAAAGGAGTTGCTGACCAGCGCCGGTAAACCTGCAGCGGCAATGGCGCGGATCGCATAGGCATCTTCTTCCATACCGGTGCCAAAGCCCTGATACGCAATATCCAGGAAGGGGATCAAATCGCGCTCTTTCAGGACCGCCGTCACGTTATCCCACTGCTGGTTAGTCAGGTCGGCGCCGGTAGGATTATGGCAGCAAGGATGCAACAGCACGATGCTCTGCGGCGGCAGCGTTTTCAACGTGGCGATCAGCTCTTCGAACTTCACGCCGTTGGTAGCATCGTCGTACCACGGATAAGTGTTTACCTGAAAACCGGCGCCGGAGAAAATGGCAATATGGTTTTCCCAGGTCGGATTGCTGACCCAAACCTGAGAGCCCGGAAAATAAGCCTTAAGGAAATCAGCTCCGACTTTCAGCGCACCGGATCCGCCAACGGTCTGAATAGTGGCGATACGTCCAGCCTGCAGCATCGGATGGTCCTGACCAAACAGCAGCGGCGCAATCGCACTGCGGTAGGCCGGTAGCCCTTCCATAGGCAGATAGAGAGAAGCATCGTGCGCCTGTGCGTTCAGACGCGCTTCCGCTGCGGCCACCGCCTTCAGCTGTGGGATAACGCCCTGCCCATCGTAATAGAGTCCAATGCTCAAATTGACCTTGTGGGGTCGAGTATCTTGTTTGTAGGTTTCCATCAGGGAAAGGATCGGGTCGCCAGCATAGGCATCAACGTTTTGAAACACGGTGCAAATCTCCATTAATTAATTGGTCGGTTATCGCAGCGCCCATGGGCAGGCTTTGTGGCGTATGCCGCTTCCCGGTTCAGACAATATAGCGGCCCGGCCGAGGTTTTATGGCATTAATCAGGGTAAGGATT
>NZ_DALZCD010000107.1:0-13187 GCF_031978025.1 Erwinia sp. | reverse complement strand
GACGGTGCTAACCAGCATCCGACACAAACGCTGCTGGATCTCTTTACCATTCAGGAAACGCAGGGGCGCCTGAGCAATCTGAATATCGCCATGGTCGGCGATCTGAAATATGGCCGCACCGTGCACTCGCTGACGCAGGCGCTGGCCAAGTTCGAGGGCAACCGTTTTCTGTTTATCGCGCCGGACGCGCTGGCGATGCCTGCCTACATCACCGATATGCTGGATGAAAAAGGCATCGCATGGAGCCGCCACGATAGTATCGAAGAGGTGGTGCCGCAGGTGGATATCCTTTATATGACGCGGGTGCAGAAAGAGCGTCTGGATCCATCAGAGTACGCCAACGTCAAAGCGCAGTTCGTGTTGCGCGCCTCTGACCTGGCCGGCGCACGCGAAACCATGAAGGTACTGCACCCGCTGCCGCGTATTGATGAAATTACTACGGATGTCGATACCACGCCGCACGCCTGGTATTTTCAGCAGGCGGGTAACGGCATTTTTGCACGGCAGGCGCTGCTGGCGCTGGTGCTGAACAGCGAACTGGCTCTGTAAGAGGAACTGATGATGACACAAGATAAATTACAGGTTGAAGCGATCAAATGCGGCACGGTAATCGACCACATTCCGGCACAGATCGGCTTTAAGCTCCTGTCGTTGTTTCGCCTGACGGAAACCGATCAGCGGATCACTATCGGCCTGAACCTGCCTTCAGGCGAGCTGGGGCGCAAGGATCTGATCAAGATCGAAAACACGTTTCTGACGGACGATCAAATCAATCAGCTGGCTGTTTATGCGCCGCACGCTACGGTGAACCGTATTGATAACTATGACGTGGTTGGAAAAATTTCGCCGACGCTGCCGGACAAGATTGAGCGCGTCCTGACCTGTCCCAACAGCAACTGTATCAGCCGCAGCGAACCGGTCAACTCCAGCTTTGCGGTGAAAAAGCGTAACGATAACGTGCAGTTAAAGTGCAAATACTGTGAGAAAGAGTTTGCGCGTCACGTGGTGCTGGCGAACTGGTAATCAGCTTCGGGCGGCTTATAATGGGGGCGAGTCACGCCTCTGTCGGCGTCATTAACATGGAGAAATTATGTCTCGCGAAATCAGCACCGAAAACGCACCCGCGGCTATCGGCCCTTATGTGCAGGGCGTCGATCTGGGCAGCATGATCATCACTTCCGGTCAGATCCCGGTCGATCCTGCCACCGGCAGCGTGGCCGAAGACGTGACCGCCCAGGCTCGTCAGTCGCTGGAAAACGTCAGGGCTATCGTGGAAGCGGCAGGCCTGAAAGTCGGCGACATTGTTAAAACCACGGTGTTCGTGAAGGATCTGAACGATTTTGCTACCGTGAACGCGGCCTATGAAGCTTTCTTTACTGAACATCAGGCCAGCTTCCCGGCTCGTTCCTGTGTGGAAGTGGCGCGCCTGCCGAAAGATGTCAAAATCGAGATTGAAGCGATCGCTGTCCGTCGCTAAAGCCCTCTCCTCTCCCGTCGGGAGAGGAAGGTTTACCCCGGTTCCCTTCTTTTTATTCTCTTTGCGAGCGCCTTTCGGCCTCCCCTAAAAATATTTCGCTGCGCCCGTCTCTCCACCTTGCCAGTTAATGGCTAACCTTAGGGAAGAACAAGAAGGCGATAACAGCGCAAACGGACCTTTATATCGGGATTGAGCAATGACTAAAAATCCACCCTGGTGGCAGAACGGCGTTATCTATCAAATTTATCCCAAGAGTTTCCAGGACACCACCGGCAACGGGACCGGCGATCTGGCCGGCGTGGTGCAGCATCTGGACTATCTGAAAAAGCTGGGCGTAGATGCCATCTGGCTGACGCCGTTTTATATCTCGCCGCAGGTAGACAATGGCTATGACGTGGCGAATTATACCGCTATCGATCCGCTGTTCGGCACGCTTAACGATTTTGATAACCTGGTGGAAGAGACCCATCGGCGCGGGATGCGGCTGATCCTGGATATGGTATTCAACCACAGCTCCACTCAGCATCACTGGTTTCACGAGGCGCTCGATCCTGAAAGCCCCTATCGCTCTTACTATATCTGGCGCGACGGCACGCCGGACGAGCTGCCCAACAACTGGCAGTCAAAGTTTGGCGGTCACGCCTGGCGCTGGCATCCGGAAAGCAACCAGTATTATATGCACCTGTGGGCGCCAGAGCAGGCCGATCTCAACTGGGAAAACGAAAATCTGCGTGCTGAGCTGAAGCAGATCGTTAACTTCTGGGCCGATCGCGGTATCGACGGGCTGCGGCTGGACGTGGTGAACCTGGTTTCCAAACATCAGGACTTCCCGAACGATCCCAACGGTGACGGGTTACGCTTCTATACAGACGGGCCGCGCATCCACGAATATATGCGTGAAATGAGCCAGGACGTATTTCGTCCGCGTGAACTGATGACGGTAGGCGAAATGTCTTCTGCGACGCTTGAGCACTGCCAGCAGTATGGCTCATTGGATGGTGAAGAGCTGTCGATGGTGTTCAGCTTCGATCACGTTGAGGTCGACTTCTTCAACGGGCAGAAATGGACGCTGACGCCGCTGGATCTGGTGGCGCAGAAGGCGATCTTCACCCACTGGCAGCACGGTATGCATAATAAAGCCTGGAACGCGCTGTTCTGGTGTAACCATGACCAGCCGCGCGTGGTTTCACGCTGGGGCGATGAAGGACAGTATCGCGTGCAGTCGGCGAAGATGCTGGCGCTGGTGCTGCACGGGATGCAGGGCACGCCCTATATTTTTCAGGGCGAAGAGCTGGGCATGACCAACCCGCATTTTACCCGCATCCTGGATTACCGTGATATCGAAAGCCATAACATGTACGCCGAGCTGCGTTCGCAGGGTCGTGACAGTGATAACCTGCTGGAGATCCTCGCCAGTAAATCGCGCGACAACGGCCGCACGCCTGTCCCGTGGCATGCGGGAGAAAACGGCGGATTCACTACCGGTACGCCGTGGATCGGCATGTGCGACAATATGGATACGATCAATGCACAAGCGGCGCTGGCGGATGAGAACTCGGTGTTTTACGCCTATCAGAAGCTTATCCAGTTAAGGAAAGCCTATCCCATTCTGACCTGGGGCGATTACCTCGATCTCCTGCCGGATCATGCTTATTTGTGGTGCTACTGCCGACGTTTTGAGAAAGAGGTGCTGGTGGTGGCCGCTAACTTCAGTGGCGAGACGCAGGTCTGGCATCCGCCAGCCTACAGCGGCCACTGGGAAGTGTTAATCAGTAACTACCCTGACACCCACGTGACGCCTGGCGAAGTGATGCTACGCCCATGGGAAGCGGTCTGGTGGTATCAGAAGCGCTGGGACGGCGGTGCCAGTAAAAACAGAACATAGTCACGTTCAGGTATGCCAGGCAGGTCCGTAGGGGGCTTCGAGTGTGCCCCTGGCAAACACAGGACACGATACTGCGTTCAGGTGTGCCAGGCAGGTTTGTAAGCGGGTTGGAATGCGGCCATGGCAAACACAGAACACGATACCGCGTTCAGGTGTGCCAGGCAGGTTGGTAAGCGGATTGAGATGCGGCACCAGCAACACAGAACACGATACTGCGTTCAGGTATGCCAGGCAGGTCTGTAAGCGGGTTGGCATGCGTCCGTGGCAAAAAGAACACGATACCGCGTTCAGGTGTGCCAGGCAGGTTTGTAAGCGGGTTGACATGCGTCCATGGCAAACACAGAACACCATACTGCGTTCAGGTATGCCAGGCAGGTTGGTAAGCGGATTGAGATGCGGCACCAGCAACACAGAACATGATGCCGCGTTCAGAGATGACAAGCAGGCCTGGTGAGAGGCGGCATTAACAAAAGTGACGCCGCAAAGCCCCCCTTAAAGCGGCGCAAACAGCGCGGTCAGGTCTTCACTGGTGAAGGCCGTCGTCTCACTCAATTCATTTTCCAAAATTCCCTCAGCCAGTTCCGCTTTTCGCTGCTGCAGCGCAACGATCTTTTCCTCGATGCTACCAGCGGCGATCAGCTTATAAACGAATACGGGTTTATCCTGACCCAGTCGGTAAGCGCGATCCGTGGCCTGGTTTTCTGCAGCCGGATTCCACCACGGATCGTAATGGATCACCGTGTCGGCCGCCGTCAGATTCAGCCCCACGCCGCCCGCCTTCAGGCTGATCAAAAAAACCGGCACTTCACCGTTTTGGAAACGGCGCACTGGCTCACTGCGGTCGCGCGTGCTGCCGGTCAGGATCACGTAGGGAATACGCGCTTTCTGTAACTCTTCCGCAATCAGCGACAGCATGGTAGTGAACTGCGAAAAGATCAGGATGCGGCGATCTTCCGCCAGCAGATCGCTGAGCATTTCTCGCAACAGCGCCAGTTTGGCTGACTGTTTAACCCTGGCCGTTTTATCGTTGTCGATCAGGCGCGGATCGCAGCAGATCTGCCGCAGCTTCAGCAAGGCATCCAGCACCAGCAGATGACTGCGCCCCGCGCCCTGCTGCTCTACCGCCAGCCGTACGCGGTCCTGCATCGCGCTGCGTACTTTTTCATAAAGCTCACGCTGCGCGCCTTCCAGCTCTACCGAGCGAACAATGGTATTTTTCGGCGGCAGCTCTTTTGCCACTTCCTGTTTGCGCCGACGCAGCATAAAAGGCCGCACGCGCCGTGCCAGCAGCTCGCGCCTGACCCGATCGCCCTCGCGCTCAATCGGGATACGCCACTCCTGAGTGAACACTTTTTCACTGCCCAAGAAACCGGGCAGCAGGAAATCAAACTGGGCCCAAAGCTCGCCCAGATGGTTCTCCAACGGCGTACCGGTCAGACAAAGCCGGTAACGTGACTTTAGCGTACGGATCACCGAAGCGGCCCGCGACGCGCTGTTTTTCACGTATTGGGCCTCGTCCAGGATCAGCAAATGGTAGCTGTGGCCCAGCAGCTGCGGCTGATCGCGCCACAGCAGCGAGTAGGTGGTCAGCACCACGTCATAGTGCTCAATGCGATCGTAAAAGGATTTACGCTGCGGCCCAGTCAGCGCCAGCACTTTTAACGTTGGCGCGAAGCGACTGGCCTCCTGCATCCAGTTGTAGACCAGCGTGGTAGGCACCACGATCAACGCGGGCCGATCCAGCCTGCCCGCTTCCTTCTCCAGCAGCAGATGCGCCAGCGTCTGGATGGTTTTTCCCAGCCCCATGTCGTCGGCCAGCACGCCGGAAAGATGGCTGGCGCGCAGAAACTGCATCCAGCTTACGCCCTGCAACTGGTAGTCACGCAGGCGAGCCTGAAGGCCGACAGGTGGCGCAACAGGCGGGATCCCCTGATCCGATGTCAGACTCGCTGCCAGCTGTAAAGCCCCGCTGTCGCCGCTAAACTGCCAGCGGCCCGTTTCGTTTAGCGCTGTCAGCCTGCCCGCCTCATAGGGGGCGATCCGCAGCGGCGCGGTTTCACCCTGCGCCAACAGATCGGCCAGACTGCCCACCAGCGTTTTCAGCCGACCGGCAGCAATATGGAGACGTTCATTACGCTCGCTGCGTAGCTCCACCGTTTCATCATCGGCTATTACCGAGAGGTCGCTTGACAGCCAGCGTCGATCCTGACGGAAAAGCCCTGCCAACAGCGGCCGCATATTGATTTTATGCGAACCGGTATTGGCCTCTATTTCCAGCGCGTACCAGCCATCCTGCTGCTGCAGAGCCTGACCGTCGATGGCCGCTATTTCCGTCACGTTCCAGGTAAAATCATCTTCCACCCCGGTTTGCCAGCCGCGCTGACGCAAAGCCGGAAGCACGCGGTGAATAACGTCACGCCACTGTTCGGGCGAGTCAGGGGCGAAAATAGCAGGCGGTAACGGCGCCGAGTGCGGCGTGTAGATATGGCCAGAAGGGATGGTGTTCAGCCCGGCCGCGTTAAGCTCGCTCAGCCAGCGCTGTTCCTGCTCCGTCCGCCGCTCAATGCGAAAAAGTTTCCCGTGACGATCGGGAAAGTCTTCGCCGCTGCTGCCTGCGGGCACAAGAATACCGGCGTAATCAAAATGGACTGCGGCAAAATCAAGCCGTTTCTGGCGGTGCCCGTAGCGGCCAAAACCACTGATAAATTTCGCTCGCGATTCCAGCCGTAGCGTAGGTTGCGGCTCGGCAGCGATCCTCGCCGGTACGGGGGCGGGCCTGCTGACAGGCTGGCGTTGCAGCCAGGCGAGCATCACCGCCGCGGCATGACGACAATTGTTTTTAACCGGGCAGGTACATTCGCCGCTGGCGTGCAGCTTGCCCTGAGGTCGGCTGAAATGCACCATCACCTGAAAAGGTTCGATTTTTCTGCCGGGTACCTCACCGGTCAACAGATTATTCTGCCATTGCAGATGCTGCGCTTTCTCTACCAGCTCTTTTGCTCTGGCCACGGTGCGCGCGCCCAGCCAGCGACTCACCTGTTTTTCGTTGTACGTTACAGAAGACATCAGTCTGTATCCCGGAATGGCCTGAGCAGGTAACCGCTCTGCATAACAGGCAATAATATGAAGTCCGGGCGGGTGATTGCAACTCCGGAAAGGCACTGAACGTGCAAAAATTGATTCATCTCCCTGAAGGCAGCAATCAAAGAACGATTTTTGTGCGTTCAAAAAAAGCGCCTGCACCTTAAGTCTCTGACATTGCGCGACCCTTTTTCAATCTTTGTTTTAAATCAAAAACCAGGCGGTTAAATCACAGGAAAGCACTACATATAGATACTATCATGCCAACCCACACCTATATGTAGATACCAGACAGGGATATGCTATGGCTTCATTAGTGATTAAACGGGATGGCTGCCGTGTGCCTTTTGAGAAAGCACGCATTCTGGAGGCAATAAAAGGCGCAGCCAGCGCAGCCGCTATTCATGATGCTGATTACTGTGTGCAGATCACCGAACAAATCTGTCGGCAGCTGGTGCAGGAAGAAGTGGATATCCATGTTATCCAGGACACCGTTGAAAATGCGCTGATGGCCGGACGCTATCCCACGCTGGCCCGCACCTACATAGAATATCGCCACGATCGCGATATCGCCCGCGAGCTGCACGGCAAGCTGAATAAGGCGATCCGTGGATTGGTCGAGCAAAGCGACCCGGCGCTGCTGAACGAAAATGCCAATAAAGACAGCAAGCTCATCCCCACACAGCGTGATTTGCTGGCCGGTATCGTGGCCAAACACTATGCCACCCGGCATATCCTGCCGCGCGACGTGGTGTTGGCCCATGAACGTGGCGACATCCACTATCACGACCTGGACTATTCCCCCTTCTTTCCCATGTTTAACTGTATGCTGATCGACCTCAAAGGCATGCTGACTCAGGGTTTCAAGATGGGCAATGCCGAGATAGAGCCGCCGAAATCCATCTCAACCGCCACCGCCGTCACCGCCCAGATTATTGCCCAGGTCGCCAGCCATATTTACGGCGGCACCACCATTAATCGTATTGATGAAGTACTGGCGCCTTTTGTCGAAGCCAGCCGGGAAAAACATCGTCAGACGGCACGTCAATGGCAGATCGCCGATGAAGAGGCCTATGCCCTGCATCGTACGGAGAAAGAGTGTTTTGACGCCTTCCAGTCGCTGGAATATGAGGTGAATACGCTGCATACCGCCAACGGCCAGACGCCGTTCGTGACCTTCGGCTTCGGGCTGGGCACCTGCTGGGCCGCGCGGCTGGTGCAGCAGTCTATTCTGCGTAACCGCATTGCCGGGCTGGGGAAAAACCATAAAACAGCGGTGTTCCCTAAGCTGATTTTTGCCATCAAAGAGGGGCTAAACCGCTCGCCGGGCGATGCCAATTACGATATCAAACAGCTGGCGCTGGAATGCGCCAGCAAGCGCATGTATCCCGATATCCTTAACTATGAGCAGGTGGTGAGCGTCACCGGATCGTTTAAAACGCCGATGGGCTGCCGCAGTTTCCTGGGCGTGTGGGAGGAAAATGGCAGGCAGGTGCATGAAGGACGCAATAATATTGGCGTGATCAGCCTGAATCTGCCACGCATTGCGCTGGAGGCAGCGGGCAGCGAAGCACGCTTTTGGGATCTGCTGGACAGCCGCCTGCGGCTGGCGAAAAAGGCGCTGATGACCCGCATCGCCAGGCTGGAAAACGTGAAGGCACGCGTGGCGCCTATTCTCTATATGGAAGGTGCCTGCGGGGTTCGGCTGAAGGCGGATGATAACGTAGCGGACATTTTCAAACACGGCCGGGCTTCAATCTCGCTGGGCTATATCGGGATGCACGAAACCATCAATGCCCTGAGCGGCGGTAAAACGCACCTTTACGATGATGCGGAGCTGCGGCGCAAAGCGCTGGCGATTGTCAGCCGCCTGCGCAAAGCGGTGGACGAATGGAAAGAAGAAACCGGCTACGGCTTCAGCCTTTACAGCACGCCGAGCGAGAACCTGTGCGACCGTTTCTGCCGTCTGGATCGCGCGCAGTTTGGCATCATCAAAGGCGTGACCGATAAAGGCTACTATACCAATAGCTTCCATCTCGACGTCGAAAAAAAGGTCAACCCCTACGACAAGATTGATTTCGAAGCGGCTTACCCACCACTCGCTAACGGCGGCTTTATCTGTTACGGCGAGTATCCCAATATCCAGCACAACCTTAAGGCGCTGGAAGATGTCTGGGACTATAGCTACAGCCGCGTGCCCTATTACGGGACCAATACGCCGATTGACGAATGCTACGAGTGCGGTTTTACCGGCGAATTCGACTGCACCAGCAAAGGCTTTACCTGCCCTAAATGCGGCAACCACAATCCCGAACGCGTTTCCGTAACCCGGTGCATCTGCGGCTATCTGGGCAGCCCGGATGCCCGCCCGTTTAATGCGGGTAAGCAGGAAGAGGTAAAACGTCGCGTTAAGCATCTGGCGGCGGGACAACTGGGGTGAATATTCACCAATATTATCCGGTCGATATCGTTAACGGTCCCGGTACACGCTGTACGCTGTTTGTGGCCGGCTGTGAGCATCAGTGCGTCGGCTGCTATAACAAAAGCACCTGGCGGCTGAATTCCGGCCAGCCCTTTACCGTGCAAATGGAAGAGCAGCTGATTGCCGATCTTAACGACAGGCGCATCCCGCGTCAGGGCTTATCGCTGTCGGGCGGCGATCCATTGCATCCAGCCAACGTCGCCGATATTTACCGGTTGGTAAAACGGGTACGTCGTGACTGTGCGGGTAAAGATATCTGGCTGTGGACGGGCTACTGCCTGGCGGAGCTGAGCGATGCACAGCGCCGTGTGGTGGAGCAAATCGACGTATTGGTGGACGGCAAATTCGTCCAGGCGCTTCGCGATCCGGCGCTGCGCTGGCGAGGCAGCAGCAATCAGGTGATCCCTTACCTGCGTTGAAAAGCACGCGTGATTATCAGGCACGCTGGCGAGGCAGCAGCAATCAGGTGATCCCTTACCTGCATTGAAAAAGCACGCGGGATTATCAGGCGCGCTGGCGAGGCAACCGCAATCAGGTGATCCCTTACCTGCGTTGAAAAGCACGCGGGATTATCAGGCGCGCTGGCGAGGCAACCGCAATCAGGTGACCCCTTACCTGCGTTAAAAAAGCGCGCGGGATTATCAGGCGCGTGGGATAGCTGATGACTCGATAACTGTGACTTCCTGCTGCGCTGGCGTGAACGCTTCGTGCAGCATCACGGCAGCGACATCTCTGGCAGCAACGGCGCGCCAGTTGCCCGGCAGCAGGCGAAACAGCGGCGCCATCAGCGATTCGCCTGCGCGGCTATTTTTCCTTTTGCCCAGCAGCAGCGACGGCCGAATTAACGTCAAACGCGGCCATCCCTGCTTGCGCAGTGCATTTTCCATTTCGCCTTTTACCCGATTATAAAAAAACGGAGAATGCGCGTTTGCGCCGTGTGCGCTGACCACCAGCAGATGTTTGGCGCCCAGCCGCTGGCCAGCTATCGCCGTGTCCACCACCAGCGCATAGTCGACGTGGGTAAATGCCGCTTTGCTGCCCGCCTCGCGTCGCGTAGTGCCCAGACAGCAAAAGACCGTATCCAACGGTGTTTGCAGCGGCCCCAGCACATCGGTCAGATCGGCCTCTACCAGGTTAGTGACCTTATTCATCACCGGCAGCTTACGTCTTGTCGGCGCCACGATCTCGCTGACGCGCGGATCGTCAATTAACAGGCGCAGCAAATGTTGGCCTACCAGGCCGGTCGCCCCCGTCATTAATACTCTCATCCGTTTCTCCTTTTTAACTGAGTATAGCTTTCTCGCCACAGTCGTAAGCGGTAGTTAACTCCCCTACAATCAGCGGCATGCAGTGCGATAATTCAGCTCAGCTTGATTTTTCAGTGTTTTCAACCAGGCTTAACGGGCTTCACAATAATAACCGGAGGAAAAGATGAGCAAGAAGATTGCGGTACTGATCACTGATGAATTCGAAGACTCCGAATTTACTTCGCCAGCCGAAGCCTTTACCAAAGCTGGCCACCAGGTTGTGACTATTGATAAAAAAGCGGGCGTGACCGTCACCGGCAAGCAGGGCAAAGCCCAGGTGAAAATCGATAAAGATATCGATCACGTCAATCCTGCCGACTTTGACGCGCTGCTGCTGCCGGGCGGCCATTCGCCAGACAGTCTGCGCGGCGATGACCGCTTTGTAAACTTTACCAAAGCTTTTATGGATGCTGGCAAGCCCGTCTTTGCCATCTGCCATGGCCCGCAGCTGTTGATCAGCGCTAATGCCACGCGAGGCCGCAAAATGACCTCGGTAAAAGCCATTGCTATCGATCTGAAAAACGCTGGCGCCGACTTCTATGATAAAGAAGTTGTGGTGGATAACGACAAGCTGGTCACCAGCCGTACGCCAGACGACCTGCCTGCATTCAATCGCGAATCGCTGCGCATTCTCGAAACCGTCTGATCGTCGTGGCCAGGTTCGCCTGGCCCGCTTTTTAGCCGCGCTGCCAGCTCAGCTTTTTGCCAAATCCCAATGCGTTATCCACCATTTTCAACTCGCTGATGGCGATTTCCCACAGGGGCGCTGAAGCCGCAGCCGCGACCGGGAAACGTTTGATATAGGCTCTACGCGCTTTTTCTTCTGCCGCGCCCGTCAAAAGACTGACTCGTCCCGCATACTGCACGCCTTTGATCAGCATTACCGATTTTGGCTGGCCGTTAATCGTTCCTGCTACCTGTGGCTCGCAGGAAAACTGACTGCCGTGACGCGTTTTTTCCTCCGTCATCAGCCAGAACACAACATTTTCTGCATCAAAGACATAAAAACAGTTGGCGCACCAGACAGGATTGCCTCCGCATACTGACAGCACATGCTGCTTTTGTAGATAGCGGGTAATAGCCTGTAGCGGCTCTGATTCGGACATGATGACTCCCTGAAATCTACGCAAAAAACCTTCCACACCACGCGCGAGCTGATAAACTTGCCCTCACGACTGGCGACTGGCATGACCGGATGGCAACACAGGCAACAGCCCCCTGGCACCTTTATATCGTGCAAACCGCAGGCGGCGCGCTTTATACAGGCATTACTAATGATGTCCCCCGACGCTTTAAGCAACATCAGGCAGGCACGGGCGCTAAGGCACTGCGCGGTAAAGGGCCGCTGACGCTGCTGTTTCATCGTGAAGCGGGCGATCGCGCCAGTGCTTCCAGACTGGAATACCGGATAAAGCAGCTCAAGCGGCAGGAAAAAATCAGGCTGGTGATGCACCAGCCTGATTCACTTGAAAGCTGGCTGGCCGGGCTTACTCGCGGTTAAACGGCTGCGCGAAATCGATATGCCCTTCCACGCCTGTTAAGGCGTCCTCTGCCAGTTTATAAACCTGGAAAGCAGCTTCACCCCCCTGCCACCGGCAGCGTAGGTGATGGCGGGCAGCGGGTTCAAACCCGTAGCGTCCGTAATAGTCCGGATCGCCTACGACCACGACGGCCGCGTAGCCAAACTCGTTAAGCGTATCCAGGGCCTCGTAAATCAGCTGTTTATCCAACTGCTGGTCACGAACGCTTTCATCCACCACGAGCGGGGCCAGGCCTACCCATTGTTTGTCTTCGCCATTCAGCGTGACCGGGCTAAAGGCCGCATAGCCCAGCACCTGGCCTTCATCATCAGTCGCCACAACGCCCAGCGTCAGTAAGCCATCTTCACGCAGCTGCTGAACCAGTTCCGCTTCTGCGGCGGTGGGAAAGCTGCGGCGTAACAGACTGTCTATGCTGGCCGCATCGACGCCGATTTCCGTACGAATTAACATGTTATACCTGCGCGATCTGCTGTCGCAGCCGCGTCCTCAGTCAGTCCTGCCTCAATAAAATCAGCCAGCTGCATCAGTCCGATACGCAACGGCTTCGGCATAGTTTCAAGCTCAATAGCATCCATCAGGTTTTTGACCTCCAGGCCTAATTCAGTCTCGCCTTCGATCATCAACCGACGCTGGAAAAACAGCGTATCCGGATCGCGCCGACGGGCCGCCACCAGCAGCAAATCATTGGCGTCACCGCGAAACCAGACATCCGCCTGGGTCCGGTCGGCCACCCGCAACGCGCCCTGTTCGACGGTAGTTGCCCAACGCAGCCCCAGATCGCGGATTTCAATCCCTAACCAGCGCCCCTGCAAAAAGTTTAACTCACCTTCCGCCAGTGCAGAGTGAAATTGCCAGCTTAGCAGCTGCTGCAGAACCTGCTTTTTGGCCGCAAAGGGGGCAAGCTGCAGCGGCAGACGCAGCCACTGTGGCCCTTTGTGCACCAGCTGCGCGCGTAACGAATTCAGCACCATTATCACTCCTTCAGATAAAATTTCAGCTATTTTGCCATATTGCAGGATCTCATCCGGCAGTTGGATCAACAAAGTGCGCAAACCTTTCGGGCTGTGCCATAAAAATGATGGCGACCGTGATGCTTTTCACTGCCCTGCATCAAAAAATTGCACGGTGGAGAGGATTACACTTCGTCGTTCGTTTGCTTACGAGATCTTATATGGAACTGCTTTGTCCTGCCGGCAATCTACCGGCCCTGAAGGCGGCCATCGCCAGTGGCGCAGATGCTGTCTACGTCGGGCTGAAAGATGATACCAATGCCCGTCACTTTGCCGGTCTGAATTTCACGGCAAAACGCCTGGAAGAGGCCGCAAGCTATGTTCATCAGCATAGACGCAAACTGCATGTTGCGATTAATACTTTCGCCCATCCAACCGGTTATACGCGCTGGGAAAGGGCTATT
>NZ_DALZCD010000106.1:10845-13266 GCF_031978025.1 Erwinia sp. | reverse complement strand
CTTCTGCTCCCTCGACCGCTTTCAGCAGCGCACCTGGCCCACCCGCGATGACGCCCACCACCAGCCCGTGCGGCACGCCAAAGGTTGGTGGGCATTCGGAAGCGTCAAGAACGCCGAGCCGCCCGCTGGTGCCCGCGCCCATATAGATAAGCCTGCCGCCAGCCTGGAGCGAAGCGGCGGCGGCATCTACCGCCTGCGCCACCTGCGGCAGTGTCCTGCGCACCGCTTCTGCCACGAGGGCGTCCTGCTCGTTAAATTTCGTTACCATCTCCAGTGTGGAGAGGCTATCAAGGTCCATCGTGTCAGCATTACGTGTTTCTGAAATCAGTGCGCCGAGATCCATGCTATCCTCACAAATGAATTTTTAATTCTTTATCTGAATGAATTACTGAATATTATATTCACAACCGTTTTCCAAAGGGTCTTTTTTGATAAGCCAGCCGCCTTTGATAAGGGTAGCTAACGTGCTGAACCGTGTTCAGACCGTTTTAAGGAGGAGCTAATGAGCTCACTACTGCGTATTCGTCAACTCTACCCCACGCTGGCGCTGAACGAACGCCGTCTCGCTGATTTTCTGCTGTCGCAGCCGGATAACGCGCGCCATCTCAGCTCGCAAAAGCTGGCAGAGGAAGCGGGCGTCAGCCAGTCCAGCGTGGTGAAGTTTGCGCAGAAGCTGGGCTATAAAGGCTTTCCGGCCCTGAAGCTGGCGCTGAGCGAGTCGCTGGCAAAAAAGGATGCTATTACCGTACATAACCTGATCTTAAGCGACGATCCGTTAAAAGTCGTGGGCGAGAAGCTGTTAGCAGAGAAGCAATCCGCTATTCGCGCCACGCTGGATATTAACAGCGAAGAAAAACTGACGGAAACGCTGCGGCTGCTGAAAGAGGCGAATCGTATCGTGCTGGTGGGGATTGGCGCGTCGGGGCTGGTAGCAAAGGACTTTTCATGGAAATTGATGAAAATTGGCATTCACGCCGTGGCCGAGCAGGATATGCATGCGCTATTGGCCAGCGTGCAGGCGTTAAATCCGGGCGATGTGCTGCTGGCTATTTCCTATACGGGCGAACGACGCGAAATTAATCTTGCCGCTCAGGAAGCACGACGTGCCGGCGCCAGCGTGCTGGCCTTTACGGGTTTTACGCCAAACACGCTGCAACAGTGCGCCACGCATTGTCTTTATACGGTGGCGGAAGAACAGACCACCAGCAGCGCAGCCATCTCTTCGACCTCCGCGCAGCTGACGCTGACCGACCTGTTATTTATGGCGCTGGTGCAGCACGATCCTGAACGTGCCTCCAGCCATATTCGCCACAGCGAGGCGCTGGTGAAGAAGCTGGTCTGACAATGCCACTGGTGGAAAAGCCTAAAGCCATTATAAAAATGACTAAGAAGCGCGGCAATGACATTAATGATAACTTTCAATGGGGTAATCTAAAAGAGCCGGCTGTTTTTAAGCGGGCTCTTTTGATTTTTCTTTATAGATCAGTTATAAACGGAGGCTAATTTTCTCAGTCAGCAGGACTGAAATTCTTACCCTGAAGGCAGGCGCAATGATTACCCATAAAGGAAATGGTGGCGGTATCACCGGCAAATGTTACCAGGTATTTATCCCAGCAACGTTCATTCGTAACGGTAAAACCTCCCTTGTGCCAAGGACTCTATTTTAAATGAACGACTTATATTCACCACCGAAAAACACAAGACATGAGCAACTCACCAGAGTGCTGTTTTGGGGTTCCCTGACTTTACTTTTGTTGATCCTGCCTTTCGGCTTTGTTCATGAAAAGGCAAGCAGGGTATCATTCTATTTTTGTAGCTATTTATGTGCCGCGGGTATTGTAATAAACTTTAAAGATGTGCGTTCAACGCTCGTTAATTCCAAAATAATCTTGCCTGGTTTGCTTCTGGCAATAATATTTTCGGCATGGTCATTGGTTGCCTCTTACGATAAAATCCCCGGCGTAGATAACGGCCTCTTATTTACACCGGCCAAACGCTGGTTTTTAGCAACGCTTATCGCTTTGTTCACCCTGTGGGGCGTAAAAAAAGAGTTTGTCAGCAAGGCACTGCTCTATAAGCTAACCTGGGTTTCGTTATCCGCTGCTTTTATCCTTTCCAGCGCTTACGGTATCTGGCAGCATATAAATGGTGTTGACAGGATTGTTCTCGGTATCAACCGTGCTACGCTTACAGCTTATGCTTACAGCGCGCTCGCGCTGGCTATGATGACTATGCTTAATCAAATTAAGTCATTACCGGTCAGGTTTACCGCCATTATCTTTACCTGCCTGCTCTCCATATATATCATTCTGCTGACCGAAACCCGCTCTGCCATGTTTATCCACACGCTGCTTTCAGTGATGATTATGGTTAGTGCGCTGTGGCGCGGGAAATTGATCAAGCCTTTACCGGTGATCGCAC
>NZ_DALZCD010000106.1:0-10835 GCF_031978025.1 Erwinia sp. | reverse complement strand
GATTATCGCTTTTGCAGCTGTCGCGACCTTTGGCAAGAATATCATCTCCTCACGTGTGGAAACGACCCAGCAGGAGATAAGCCGATTTAATCAGGGTGATGACCATACTTCCCTTGGCTCACGTTTTACCCTGTGGCAATCTGGTGTCGTTGCTATTCAGGAAAACCCACTGGGGCAAACCCAGGCGACCAGGAATACCATTATTCGTCACTGGATAAGTACCAACCATCCTGGCTCTTTCGCCCTGGATTATATTGACGTTCATCTGCACAATGAATTTCTTCAATACACTTCGCTGTTCGGTATTTTTGGCTTTTTTATCCTGCTGTTTTTCTTTATCAGGTTAATTTTTGATAACGGTCTGGCAGGCGTCTTCGGCAATCCCATTTCGATTATGGCTATTTCCGCATTGCTTTATGGCATGACGGACGTATTGTTGACGTCCATAGAGTACGTAGTGGTGCTCAGCACGCTGATTTTATTGGCCAGCGTTAACGGTAATAAAAAAGCGATAATGGATAAAGTATGACTAAAATAGCCATCTTTGTCATTAATCTGCCTGTTTCTACAGACCGTCTACATTCTATGCAGCAACAGCTGTCTGCTATAGGTAAAGACTTTATTACTATCAAGGCCGTTAATGGTTCAGAGATAGCCGATGACGAATTCTTTTTTTATAAAAGAGAAGTCAGCTATGCCATCACCAAAGGTGAGGTAGGCTGTGCGATGAGTCATCTGAAAGCGTACAAACAGCTGCTTGACTCTGAATACGACCTGGCCCTGATTCTGGAAGATGACGTGACTATCCCTGTTGATATTGAGGAGCATCTGGACAGCATTGCTAAAAACAATAGCAATCGCCACAGCACCGTGACGCTACTCTCGGAAGTTCATCACTATCAGAATAAAAGTCTGTATTCCACGGGAAAAGATCGCCATGTTCATAAAGTCCTTAATGCCGCCTTCTCTCATGGTTATGTCATCAACAGACCGGCGGCAAAAAAGATGCTCGCAAACCTCTTTCCAGTCTGGTGTGTAGCCGATCAATGGACGACATTTCAGGAATTCGGATTGATTGATGTACATGGCGTCGTGCCCTCACTAATAAATACCTATGAACCTTTGGAAAAAGTCACAACTATTGGTGACAGAAGTTCAGCTGGGATTAGACATGAGAAAAAAATGATATGGTCCAGAATAAGAGACTCGCGCCCTTTTATATTAAAAATAAAAATAAGTTTGTGGTTAGCTTTTGCCAGGCCTTTTATTTCCATTAAAAAAACGTAGACAGTCAATAAAAATGAGGTAGTGAGCAGATTGCTACCTCAGTGCATTTCAGTGCATCCTTGCAAATCCAATCAGGTAAAAATCACCCTGCAATAGCTGGAGGAAGACGCCTCTACTAACTTAGCAAAAGTATTAATGCCTGGCTACTTGCTTCATTTATCACCTTACAGACAAAGCAATGCATTATAGTGAAAAAAGCAATCTTACCTTAAGCATGATTTATAAAAAATAAAATACTTTAAAAAAAAGAGCACCCTCCCCAAAGGAATACATTAAAAAAACCATTAAAAATTTATTTAAAACACCCTCATCATTAAAATAAAACCTGACAAGCCAGCACCCATTAATGGTTACCTTCAACACCTCCCGTGAAATAATAAAGGCAGTAGTCATTTAGATATCCAGACACTCCTTCCCCCCCTACTATTTAAATCACCCATTAAATATTAAAATTAAGTACGAAGCATATTAGTCATTGGTGTTAATAATTAATACTGGTCTAGATAAAGGCCTCTTAATCCAATCAGGCTGTACGATACCAGCCCATCAGCTTTATAAAGGTGTTGACTATCGAAATGGCAGCTCCGGAACCCGTAGTAGATGTTGTCCCTGATAAAGTATGTGAGTGAGCGCCGATACCTACACTATGGGAGTGTGCACCAGAGCCGCCGATACCTACATTGTGCGAATGCTGGCCATTTGCAGAGGTGGGCGCCTGTATTGCCGCACCGCTTCCACCACGCGACAGCGCGGCACTTCCTCCCGGAGCCTCCCAGGTCCCATAAACAGCGAGCCCGTCCTGATTGGAAGGTAAACGCATCCCTGAGCCATGCTGGTGATTGCCCTGGGCGTCTGTCCAGGCGTTATGTCCGTGATCGCCGACGCCAGAAGTCCCTACAGTCCCGTAGTCAAAAGTACTGGTACTGGCGGAATAGGTATGATTATGCGCAGGGAGATTCCCCGTAGCTAAAGTTATCTGATCGGCCCCGCCCGTTGCCATTACGTCACTTCCACTGGCGCTGCCTAATCGGATAGTTTTATTTTCGCCTATGTATGCCCATTTTGTGCCAGGAAAAAGCACGTTAGGATCTTTGTTTTGTGCAAACCAGACAACAATTCCAATCGGGTAAATCGCTTCAATAATTAATTTACTCTGCAAAGCTTTTTCAAAATTACCCAGTATTTCTTCCGTATTACCATCGTCTTTAACGTCTTCCCCACTATTATTAGCGATAAACTGCCCCACTACATGAGACATGGTTGACGCCTGTCGCCAGACCTTATTCAACTGTTCACTTCTGGCGATACCGGTCTGAAAGCCGTTTGCCGTGGCATCCAGCGCTTCATAATCCGCCTGCGAAAGCACATTTGCACTTTCGCCCGTAGCAAAAGGTTTAAAGTCATTTTTTGCCATTGTTATTCTCCATTAATTTTATAATTTACCGTGACGCCGGCAGGCTTGATCGCCAGATAGCCCTGTTTGATAATTTCTTTGGTAATAGTGGACAGGTTTTTTGCCGTCACATATACCGTTACGGTCATATCCTGATTATCGGTAAAGGTGATATTGATATCCTGCTTCGTATAAATTTCTTGTAAAATGGCGGGCAGCGTATCGGCCGTGCCGTCCCACTTATTGGCGCCGATTTTAGCGCGCAGCATAGTACGATAATCTTCATCATCCACGTTGATAATGCCGGAGTCAGGTTCATATCTGCCTTTCCAGCTGCCGAGATCGAAGCCCAGCGAGGCTTTATCCAGGGTAAAAAAGTAATCTTCAATCGGCGCGTTGATACTTCTGGCTCGCCCTATCCATTCACCTAAAATATCCAGCTGTGCGCCGGTGGCGTTGTCGATATCCAGCGCCCTCACGACCTCAGCAAAGAGGTCGATAATTTCTTGCTGCGGTCGCGTGCTTAAATCGATATGGTCGACGTATTTTTCTTTGTCCCGATGGTAATTGGTGATCAGATCGAGGTATTTCATGAGGTCACCGATAGCGTAATATTATCCACCTCGCAGCGGGCAAATTCGTTATAGCCGATAGCGATATTGCCGGAGGAAAGCGCGGCTTCACTTTTGCCTGCCAGCAGGCTCAGGATGTCGTAGTACTGGCTGTCCGTACTGTCCTGCCCTGTAGTCAAATTAGCGGGCGAATAAAGACGGCTGAGCAGAACGCTGTTGCCAATCCCCAGGTTGTTGATATAGGCCGCCAGCGCTTTTTTAATTTTCTCCGCGATGGGGCTGGTGTAGCCCGTCAGCGCTTTCAGCTCCAGCGACAGATATACCGGCACCGGCACCGGCCGTGAAAAGCGGATCGCCTGCGGCGTGCCATAGCTGTCAGCAAGCGTGATGGCGGTATTGCCAAAGGTACCTACACCCAGAGATTTCTTTTTACGAATAACGTCGGCAATCGCATTTGCATCTCCGCCCTGCACCACGGCTGAAATGGTATGAGCGGGCAGGCCATTTGCATCCTTATCCTCGCTGTCGTTCTGGTAAAGCTTATGGCCGACGACGCCTGCAATATTTGAAATCGCGCCGTCCAGCGCGTCAAAAGTGGTCAGCGCCGTCAATGAAACGCTTTGCGCCTGCCGCAAACGTAGCTCTGCATCCGTTTCGGCAACGCTTCCCGTGGCCGCCGCATTCAGGTTGGTTACCGTCTGCCAGCCGCGCGTCGGCGTGTTGATTTGATTAACGGAACCGCTTACCGCCGCCACCGGCCCGGTTTCTGCGCAGGTGGCCGTCACGGTGACCGTTCCCGTGGTGGCAATCGTTACGCTTGTGGGCAGGTTCCAGATAACGTTATTACTGTCCCTGACCGAGCCGTTAACGATTGTGGTGCCCGGCGTGCCGCTCAGCTGCACATCCACTGTTGAGTTGGTCGCCGCTTTGCGCACGATACCGTTGATTTTTACATTGCGCGTCAGCGCGTCGCCCACCGCAGTAGCAGGTGAAAACGAGTTGTAGCAGGTTATCGCCATGTTATTGGCATCGTGGATCGCCAGCGCCATAATCGCTATCATCTGGCCGTCCTTGCTGTCCGGCTCCAGATAGGCGTCGGTGCCATAAATCTGGCGGAAGTAGTCGGTCAGCGCGCCGAGGATTGTCTGGTAATCAGGCGCGCCGATCCCCTGGGCCGTTATCGTTGCCGATAACCCCAGCCGGTCTGTCTTAAGAGCCATTATGCCTCGCTTGTTACTGTGGTCGTGCCGTACAGCGTTTCCACGGTGACCGTGAAAATTGCCCGGCGGGATGAAGAGTCGAAGGTTGTATTAAAAGAAAGAATGGACTTCACGCCTTGAGTAGCAAGAATGCGCTGGCGCAGAACCATTTCTGCGGCCGTGCTGTTCTGCCTGCCGGTAAGCGATTGCAGCCAGGGCGTCCCTTCCGTGGTATCCAGGAACCATTGCCCGTACCATAACTGCAGCCGTGTTTTAATCGCCTGCGCCACGCATTCGGGTGAGTTAACCAGGAAAGCGCTGTCCCCTTTGCCAAAGGCGTAATCGCCGTCCTGCTCTTCTCTGCGATATCTCATTGTGGCCCCCTGGTATAGCTGCTGCCGCTCTGAATACCCCCATGAACGTGATCGATCTGGCTGATGCCGCCAGCGGTCTGATCGCCGGTTGAGGTAATGTCACCATTGACGCTCAGATTGCCGTTAAGCGTTAGCCGCGTGGTAGTGATATTGACCTCACCGCTCTGCTTCAGCTCAATAAAAGCCTCTCCTTTATCCGTGCGGATCTGCAAAGCCTCGGTGCTGATGGCGCTGATTTTCTCCTTTTGCGACTGCGGGCCAACCAGCGCGAACGCGTCGGACAGATCGTGCTGACGCGGGTCGACCGGTTCCTGCACGCCGCCGTTTTGCCACCAAAAGTCGATACAGCGATCGCTGAAGATGACCAGGCACTCGTCGCCCGGTTTAACAGGGAAAGTGATGGTGCAGCCGCCGCCGCGTGGAAAAACCACGGGCACGTCCACCAGCAGGGGCAGCGCCTGAGAAACCGGCTGCCCGCTGGCATTGCGTACGCTGCCTTTAATGGCTGGCTGCACCACGCAGGTCACGTTGTCGGGATCGAAGGATTGAATAATGCCGGGTAAGGCCACGCGTAACGTTGTGGACACCATGTCCGCTAAAGCCCGATACGCCTGAGCTTCCCCGCCAATCACTGACTGGATAGAAACGGCCATAAAAACTCCAAAAAAAACCGCCTCAGGCGGTGGGTTGAATTAGTTCGGCGCGGCGGGCGCCTTAAGCGCGGTCTGTTTGTCCCGCGTGATGCAGGTCAGGGTCATATACCATTTGGTGCCGCGGGTCTGGCCCTCGTAAAGGATGCCTTTAACGATATAGACGCCATCGGCCGCGATATCGGCAGGCGGCTGCGCTTTCTTTTGCTCGCCCTGGGGCGCCGCCTGCGGCTGCGCTTTGCTCTGTTGTGCCGCCTCTCTCTTTTCGGCGGCCGCACGGTTGACCGATTCCATCGCATTACGCGTGCTGTTAAGCATGGCCTGGTTGATATGCACCAGGCCATGCAGGCGAAGCGTCGGATCGATCAGGCACTGGATTTTTATCCCTTCCGTGGTCAGTTCGGGCGCGCCGACCATGCCGGTCTGGCTGTTCAGCACCACAATGCGATCGAGATAACTTTCCTCCGGCACCATTTGCAGTTTGCCATCGACAAACTGCCAGGTGGCGCGGCATTGAGCAGCCACGTTATCCATCACCCGGCTGGCGGTTTGATAAAGCACCCGCCCCCTGGGAAAACGCGTGGGCGGCATGGTGCCGGTGGCGCCTGCAGTCACGCCGTAAGGATTAAAGCTGCGCAGGGTTAACCTGTGAATGGCGCTGGCGTCATAACCTGCAGCGACCGTGGTATTGACCGCAGCCTCCATGGCGGCCTGGTGACCATCGATAGCCTGAATTCTTAATACGCTTTCCGGGCTGGTCTGCGTATCGGCTTTGCTGCCGATCTTATTGATAAACGCATAACGGATTTCGCCGCTAAAGATTTCGCCGTAATGGGGCCCATCCGGCTTAACCGGCGGGTTTTCCACTACTTTCCCAACCATATAGGCAGGAATAACCGGCTCCTCTTCGCGCTTATCCGGCAGGACTCCCGTATAGCCCGCAATAAGGCGCAGCTTTTTATATTTGCCGCTCATGATCGCGTTGCGGGTTTCCGCACTCAGGTTATAAAGGCTGATGGTCGCCGTGCTGCCGCTGCTTTGCACATCAGTATTAATCTCAAACTCAACGCTCAGATCGCCCAGGGTAATCGACGCTTTACTGGCATCTTCCAACAGCAGCTCGCAGTAGCGCATCCAGTTAACGCTCATGCCGCCTCCGTGGTAATGCAAAGGTGTGCGGTGTAACCGAGATCGTACTGACCCGGCGCAGTAGTGCCGCTGCTATCGGAAATCAGCCACAGGCCAAAGCCCGGCTGCAGATAAGCATACTGCGCCAGCAGGTCGGCGCCGGTCACCAGCGGAATGCCGGCGATAATATCCGCGCCGTCGCTGTTTTGCAGATCGAGAAACCAGCCGCTTTCCCGCCAGATAATGCGCATTTTATAATCGATATTATTAATGGAAATATCGAACAGCTGATTATCGGGCGTCAGCGGAATTTCGGTAATAACCATCAGCGGCCCCCCGTCGTGAGAACCGCATTCGCCGGGCCGGGCCTCGCCACTTTCTTGCCGTTATTCAGCACGGCAGAGGTCTTTGTGCCCTGCGCCATGTTCTCTTTTTCCGCGCTGCTGGTGGTTCGCGTCTGCGTAATCATCAGCTCGGTCAGGCCTAATGAGGCGAACAGCACGTGTTCTGTAGAGGCATCCGTGGTCACGATAATCGAGGTGATCAGCATGTTGTTGTACAGCCGCTTGCCGGTCACCACGGTCAGCGGCTGCCTGCTGGTCATCAGCTCCCGCAAATTTTGATAGCTTTCTGCCGGGCTTAATGATGCCTGGATACCGAATGGGGTCGTATCCATAAAATCCACCAGCGAACCGCCGCCGGAAAAACCGACCTCCATCGTCAGTTCGGCAGGCAGGAGGTAAGCATGATCGGCGATGGTGGCGCCCGCTTCGACAGGATGCGTGGTGACGTTCAGTTTGTCGGTGTGGCTTTCTTTCATCACCACATTGGGAATAAGCAAACCGATTTTACGTTTGCTTTGCATTAATAGCGTGGGGAAACCCTTTATCATACCGGCATATTCCTTACGGTCTGGACAAATTGCGAGTTCACATC
This sequence comes from Erwinia sp., assembly GCF_031978025.1. Taxonomy (NCBI): domain Bacteria; kingdom Pseudomonadati; phylum Pseudomonadota; class Gammaproteobacteria; order Enterobacterales; family Erwiniaceae; genus Erwinia; species Erwinia sp. The sequence continues at coordinate 3,296 of NZ_DALZCD010000106.1, read as the reverse complement.
AAACTGACTTGCTGCCACTTTTTGGGCGGTCAGATGGGGCTCACTGCCCTGCACATAAATATTGGTTTCCTGTTGGATGCCCACGTTGCTCTCCGCCCGGCTTTGCGCCATTTCACTTTGCCAGGGAAGGCGACCGCCTACGCTGAAAGGCAGCGCACCTGTCAGGCTGTCACTGCCGGACCACGCCATCAGGTTATCCATCATCCGGGCGTGCTGCGGATTCAACGGGCCCGCCGGATCCACCCCTCCCGGCAGGGAAATATCCGCGGCTGTAGCCTGCGTCTCTCCGGCCATTTTTTTCATAAAGCGCCAGATCGGGCTGTTGGTCAGTTTATTGGTAATATCGGTAAAGAAATTATTGAAGTCGTCCTTCACCTTATCCACGGCGGCGGACATACCTGCCGACCAGTTTCCCGTCACAAAATCGCTGACTGCCTGCAATCCGCCCTTCCAGTCGAGCGTGCCTGAGGTGAGCTGGATAAAGGCTTCCTGCAACCCATCCAGCGCCTTTTTGGCCGCATTGATGCCCGGCGCCCACTGTTCCCAGTCAATCAGGGTCTTACCGCCCTCCTGCCAGGTTTTATAGCTGTCGTAAAGCGAGAAAAGCAGCGCTACCAGCATTGCCACAATCCCTATGGGCGACAGTAAGAACGCGCTGTTCAGCGCCAGCCAGGCGGCGGTCATCACGCCAAGCGTTGCGATCAGCCCTTGCGAATTTTCATCCAGCGTGTCCCACCAGCCGCTCAGGTCCGCCACCGCCTGAATCAGGCGCAAGATTACTCTTTCGCCCACTTCAGCAAGCAGAAGCAACAGGTTCACGGCGCCATCAAGCACGCGCTCTACGTCAGGCGCGTTATCGGTCAGCTTCTTCGTAAAGTTATCGAAGATCTCCCCAAGTCCGTTGTTCAGCCGGGTGCTGCTGTTGGTTTGCAGCAGCTCAACAACCTCATCAAACTTGCGTCTGGCCGTCATAAAGTGGTCGGCGCCGGAGACGGCCTGCGTCATATTGACGCCGAGAGTGTCGGAAAGCTGGTTATAGTCGCCGATAAATTTACCCAGCCCTTTTTGCATGGCGGCCAGGATATCGGGTGCCAGCCCCAGGCTGTTGGCCATCGCCCGCGCCTGCTCCTGCGGCATAGCGCCAAGCCTGCTGCTGGCTTCGCTGAAGATGTCGCTGTCCGTTTTTTTCTGCCCGCTGGCGTCACGAACCGACACGCCCAGCTTATTCAGGCGCGCTTCCGCGCCTGGCTTCGTTATGATGGCCTGGAAAGCTTTCGCTATGGCATCGTTACTGAGGCCGGTCTGGGCCGCGCCGTACTCCAGCGCGTTAACATCGCCTGCCGTCGTACCGGCGTTCTGCGCACGGACGCCAAGCTGCTCCAGACGGCTGGCGAAACGGTTGATGTATTCCACCAGCGCTTTACCCGCCTGCTCTACCGTCTGTTTGATCTTTTGCAGATCGAGCGCCTTTGCCGCCTGTTCGTTGTGTTGCCAGCCCGGCGCCTCAACAAGCTGCCTGACTTTTTGCCAGCTGGCGGCCTCCGCCGCCAGCTGAGTATCCAGCACCATCAGAAAATTTTTTGTATTTTCAGCGTTCATTGGCCTGTTTCCATTGCTCAATGCGGTGTTGATTATCCGCTTTCAAATCCAGCCAGTCGTTCAGGCGGGCAATATCCGCCAGATCCACTGAGCCATCCTTGAGTGCGGTGTAGCTGATAAGCCCGGCATCTACCGGGCGCATCAGGAAATCTTCCCCGTCAGGAAGCGTTTCCAGCGTCAGCCCGCTGCCGGGGCGTCGCTCCTGCTGACGGGGAGTTCGGGCAAAAAACTGCCCAGCGAATCCTCCACCACGCGCAGCACCAGTTTCAGCATGGTGATCAGATCCAGATCGTCGAACATCAGCACGCCCTGAGAGAAGATCGGCACCCAGCTTTTTGCCTGCTGGCGTGAGACTACTGCCAGGCAGGGATGCAAAATCGCATTGGTGTCTTCCTCGCTCATGTCTGCCAGCGACTGCGCAATAGCGGGCAGGGCTTTCTCCAGCACCTGAAAATAGTCGCCCTGGGCGGCGGCGGATTTCACCGTATTGATGTCGGAGAGCAGCCCGGCCAGCAGCGGTAGCAGCTTGCGCGACACTTTAAGCTGCTGAAAAACGTCCAGCTTAGCGAGACGGAACGGGGTGTCGTTGAGTGTGAATTCCATCGATTAATATTCCCCCATTACCACATCGATTTTGATGCAGTCGAAAATCCAGGCGGTGGTGCCACCTTCTTTAGCGAATTTACGATCGGGCAGCTTCTGGAAGGCCACGCCACGCGCGGTAATCACCTCACCCGAGGCGCTGTTGCGGATGACGATAATATTTTTCCCCCAGCTGGCGCTGCTGGCGCTCTGGGCGTTATAGACCAGCGAGAGCTTTTTATTAACCGGCGAGGTTTCCAGCAGATTAACCGTAATCTGGCCGGACGTGCCCGGCAGCAGGGTGTTCATCCCTTCGCCGTCAATTCCCAGCTTCATGCTGTTTTTATTTTCCTTCATGGAAACGGTAATGCCCTCTTCCGAACTGCCGGAACCGCTCCCCAAATCAAATACCGCACCCGGACCAATAAAAGAGGCGGTAACATCCATAAATGAATAGGCAGACATATTTTTTCCTTAGCGAACAACGTTAATTTGAACATCGGCGTAGTGCACGGCACCGGCCAGTTTGCAGGCAATCTGCATTAGCGGCGCTTTACGCGCTTCGCGATCGGCCTGCGACTGCAGCGCCAGCGGCTGGGCACAGACGTAATAGCCTTTGGTGAGCATGTCGCCGGCACCGAGCTGCCCCACCTCGCTGCCGTTCCAGACGCCCGGCGCGATCAGCCCGTTGGTGACGGCCTGATCCATCGATGCTTCCACATTGCCCATCAGCCGGGTAATGCCCGCTTCGGTCTGCGGGATTTTGCTGGCAGAGGTATAAAGCAGGTTATAGAGATTGGTCTGCACGAAGTTTTGCAGCCAGTCCAGGCCGTGGCGCTCATCAAAGAAGTCGCCGTTAGCCATCACGCCCTGTTGCAGAATGGCGCTGTCATTGGCAAAAAGGACATAGACGTTGGCTCTTTTGCTTTCCAATGCGGTGGCCTGCCTGGCATTCAGCGTTTCATAAGCGACGCCCGGCTCCTGCTTAAATTTCAGCGTCAGCGTGGTGTTACTGCCGTTGAAATTAACGGTAAAGGCGCGAGCGAACGCCGAAACGGCAGCAAAGCGACTGTGTGTGGAATACTGCACGAAGGTGCGAGCGTAGCCCGCCGCTT
>NZ_DALZCD010000105.1:1723-13271 GCF_031978025.1 Erwinia sp. | reverse complement strand
CGCTGTTTCTGTTTATCTTGTCGAAAAATAGCGTCTGGCAACCTACCTGGGGCAATACTCGTTCCCTGTGGCTGATTTGCGTGCTTTCCTTACCGCTTACCGTCGCGCTATTTATCTGGTTGAAATCGAAAAATGTTGTTGGGGATCTGCGCCACGGCTTAAAACTGGCTGCGGGATTGCTTCTGCTTTCTGCTTCCGTGCTCTGCATGCTCTTGTATACGGTACTCTACCTGACTGCCGATCGTGAAAGCCACTACACCGCCGCTGGCCAGTGGACGAGTGGCGGTCGTCACGGCTGTGGCGGTATGGAAATTTACGAACCTGAATTAAAGAAAAAGATCATTGTGTGCGAACCTTACGAACGCGCCTCGGCCGCAAAAAACGTTCAGATTTATAAAAGAAGCAGCGACTATGGCATAGTTGTCAGTAAGGCCGTGGCTTATTAAGCAGGCAGGCTACCGCGTGAAGAAGGTTAATTTTTGCTGTCGCGATGCCTTTAGTCATGCTGATAAATTTCCTTCGCCCGCTGAATAAATATTCCTGGCAACGTACTAACCATCAGACTGAAAAAAGGGGCGAGGGTCAGCCGGAGCAGACTATTAGCGAAGCGATATTTCACCACGAACGTCACAAGGCAGGTTTCTTCCCCGCTGGCCTCGAAATGCCAGTCGCCTTCAAACTGTGAAAGAAAAGACCCGCTTACCAGCCGCAAATGCAGTGAAGCAGCAGGATGGAAAGTCGCGCGGGTCGTGAGGCTGAGTTCAGGAAGCTGCTTAAAACGTAGTCCGATGCGCACCAGTTTGACGTCGGGTTGGTTATCAAGGATTGCAACCTGACGACACCAGGGGATAAATTCGGGGTAAGCGGCGACATCGGCGACAAGGTTATACATCTGGTTCTGGCTGAAATTCACCTGAATACGTTTTTCAAAAGTCGTCATCTTTACCCTTAGCCTGTCTGGCATCGCGTGCAGCCGGTCTGGCCGCCGCCAAAGGCTAATAAGTTATTTCCCGACGTTTGTTGATCTGCCGCAAAAGGATCCGTAACAGGCAGAAAATAACGCGCTGGCCTGGGGTAAGTGCAAATGTACCGGCATGATAGTCGTTTCTCTACCGATATAATGCCCGTTTTTTTCAGGGAAAATGGCTGCCCGCTATGCTGGCGCTGTTTTCTGTTTTCAGAGCTGGCTTATAAAGGGAGGGGGGCAATGCTACAGCCTGTATCGCAGAGCCGTTCTGTGCCAGAAGCGGATATTGCTGACAGAGCCTTTGTTAATCTGTAGTAAGCAGATCGCTCCATTACGTAGAACTACCGGTTACGCAATCAGCGTGATGCCTGAGCCATTTTATTGGGCTGTAACCTGCGTTTTTATTTCGTAAAAAAAGGATGCGAAATAATAAACAGCAACACTTATCACCGTATAAGTAAGCTGTTAATAAAAACTTAAATATTAGATATTTGTGTTATTTTTTTCTCAAAAAAGCTTGAGGTGTTTGACTGGCCTCTGGCGTTTTTTTCAGGTTTGCTGTAAGGTTTTTATATTATAATTATTGCTAATATATGTAATAAATTAAAGGGGTGGGCATGAGTATTTTAAGTAAAGAGAGAGTGCTGATGATGGTATTTACCTGCACCATAACCTGTTTAGTGATCTATTTTATTTCAGGTTATTTTCCTTATACAACGCATCCTTTATTAACACTGTTCTTTACTACAGCGTTAGCCGTGCTTATATCTGGTTTTATTGTCAATAAAATCGTCTCAAGTGAGGGGAAGTAAAAGGTTGCGACCGATTTAAAAGCAATAAAGGATAGCCGGTGAGGGGACTTCAGCCCAACGATTTTAAAGGCGCCAGAGTCGTGCTGAGACGGCCGACGCCCACAACATGATGACCAGGCTTATGTCAGGTCGTGCAGCGGTTTACCTGACGGAAGCCCTATGCTGAAATCAGCAAAGGTAATTTCAAGTCCTTGCCTCTCCGGCGTACAGCCCATCACCCCTATAAAGCGTTGTTTAGCTTTTGGCCAGTGGCAGAGCCTTAACAGCGGCCATATTTCGCCGTCTGTCGAATACTGGATCCTTAATGCCTCGTTTTCCAGCGTAGCGCGCATCCAGAAAACCTGGGGATTACCCGGGAACAGACCGGTTGACCAGTCAGACTTTTCACGTGTAACGACACAGCCTATCGATGACCGATCGTCATTAAATTCAATCCCTGCTTTAACCCAATGCTGTTCGTCATCCCTGATGAAAATACCCGCCTGGTCGTACAGCTGGCAAAAATCAGCCATCACCTTTACCTGCAGAGTAAAGTCTTCCTCTACGTAAAATCCATAAGCATGACCGGTGTGGCGCTGAAACCCATAATAAGTTTGCTCCCAGAAATCCGTGTTGTCTGCCGTGGTTAACCTTAGCTTCCCACTCTCAAACGAATACTCATCGGGCCGGTTAATCCAGACGCCTGCTTCTGCTTTCAGCGAATCAATAACAACCATCCGTTTTCTCCCTGTTCAGTGTTTATCAGACAGACCGTTTTGCATTTTCTTTGATGGATCAAAATGGGGTAACGTCCATCATAAGCAGCTGTTGATTAATGCTAAAGGGGGGTGATGAACCTTTTAAACAAACTTATGATCCAGGCCGCAGGGTATTAAAACACCTGTGATGTGCATCCTGTCAGCGTAGCCGATCGTTGCCGAATCGGTTCCGTTATGGCGAAAATTGCTTTTTATCCATGTCGACAGGTGAAACCAGCACAGGCGCACGACTGGCCATTATACGCAGCAGGTGAAATTATCGGCTGATTCAGGGCCTGAAGCGGGGCATCCGTCCCTTCTTACGGATCAATTGCCCGTTTAGTCGCTTCCTTAGCTGCCCGCATCCGCCCAGGTACGCAGGTTGTCAGCTAAGTCGATATACATCGCAATGCTATTGACGCTGATGCTCAGGTTACCTTCTGAACCAGACGCCTCAATGCCGTCCTGGCGTGCCCGAAAAATTTTGCGGCTCAGACGTCCGCCCCGGCATCAGCCTGTTCAGGTAGATTCACGAGCTGCCTGTCGTGCCTGCGAGTTTAAGCCTGTTACTCGTCACGAGGGGTAAGCCGAAACCGGCGTGGCAGAGAGTGGGGCGCCATCCTTAACCGCGGGGCTGGCGCTCTGAATGATGCTGATTTTCTTTGCCGCTAAGGGGAGGCGATACCTGCAAGCTTGCTGTTGTGGGCCTCGTCCTGCCGCGAGCTTCGGCAGGCGTTTTTTCCTTTTATCCCGCTCAGTCCTGTAATCAATCAGCTATTTTTCAGCAGCCTGCCATACTCAGATAACGAAAATTCGTACATTTATCATTTCTCATCGATCAGACAGCCGCGACACAGCGGTTTATAAGGAACAATTATGTTGCAGGAAAAAGTGGCGGTTATTACGGGCGGCACGGCTGGCGTAGGACGCGCCAGCGCTCAGGCCTTTGCTGAAGCAGGCTATGCCGTAGCGGTGATTGGTCGTGGTGAACAAAGCGTAAAAGAGACGATTGAAGAGTTAAAATTATTTGGTGTGCCGGCATCAGGCGTGGCGGTAGATGTGGCAGATGGTGGCGCGCTGCTGGCCGCTGGCCGCAAAATTGAAGCGGAACTTGGGCCTATTGATGTCTGGGTTAACGCCGCCATGCTGACCGTGCTCGCGCCTGTTACGGATATCACTGACGAAGAATTTCAACGCGTCACCGACGTGACGTATCTGGGTTGCGTTCACGGCACGCGCGCCGCGCTCACGCTGATGGGAGAACGTGATAAAGGGGTCATTGTGCAGGTAGGGTCAGCGCTCGCTTACCGTTCTGTCCCGCTACAGTCCGCTTACTGCGCGGCTAAAGCGGCAATCCGTGGCTTTACGGATTCATTGCGTAGCGAACTCCTGCATAACAAAAGTTCGATTCGGCTGACGATGGTCCATCTGCCAGGCGTTAATACCCCTCAGTTTGACTGGTCGCGTAACAAAATGGGCAACACAGTTCAGCCCATGGCACCCATTTTTCAGCCGGAGGTCGCCGCTCGCGCCATCCTCAAAGCTGCTCGTCAGGCGCCAAGGGAAGTCTGGGTCGGGCGTTCCACTATGCAGTCTATCGTTGGCAATATGCTGTTTCCGGGCCTGCTTGACCGTATGATGGCGAAACAGGGCTGGAGTGGCCAGATCACCGAGGAGCCGGAAGTTGCCGACCGTCCGGATAACCTGCATCAGCCTGTTGAAGGACTGCACCGCAGCCACGGTCGCTTTGATGAAAAAGCGGAACAGCGTGCGCTTAACCTGAACGTCAATAACCCCGGTCTGGCAATCCTGGGCGTAGCCGCCGTGGCCTGGCTGGGGTTACGCAGCTTGCGTCGTCGTTAAAGCGTCGTTGCGGACAGGGAAAGGGCAGAGCACCGCGGTTTTTCTGCATTGAAGGCCGCCGGTTGAAAGAAAAGGGCGCTCATTGAGCGCCCTTCATCCGACCAGTTAAATGCTAACAGACTGTTACTGCGTGAAGGCCTCACGGAAGGCTTCCAGTGCCGCTACTGAATCCTCTGATGCCCAGCCTTCCAGCGCGACCGTGCCCTGGTAGTCAATATCCCGCAAGGCTTGTGCCACTGCCTTATAATTGATCTCGCCGGTACCGGGTTCTTTTCGGCCCGGCACGTCAGCCACCTGAATTTCACCGATGTGCTTTTGGCTGTGACGAATAAGCTCAATCAGGTTCCCTTCGCCAATTTGTGCATGATACAAGTCAAGATTCATTTTCAACGCGGGGCTGTTAACGGCGCTGACCAGGGCCTGTGTATCGGCCGCCAGCGCAAACGGCGTGCCCGGATGGTCGACAGGCAGATTAAGGTTCTCCAGCGTAAACATTCTCCCGGCGCGTTCGCCCAGCAGGGCCACCTGGCGCAAGGTCTCCACGGCCTTAAGCCACATCGGGCCTGTGACCACCGCTACCGGCTTGACCGGCAATCCTCTGTTATCCAGCCCGGTTCCGTGAAGGTTCAGAGCCGGACACTGCAGTCGTTCTGCGACCGCCAGCGAGGCTTCCGCGCTTTGCAACAGTTGCCGGATGTCGTCGTCATCGGTCAGATTGCCGCTGAGGTAGCCGGTCATGGACGTGAAGCGTGCGCCAGTGGCGACCAGCCCCTCAATGTCTTTATCGGCCCATCCCCAGATTTCTACGCCAAACCCGAGGGCATGAATGCGTTTCACTCGCTCTACAAACGGCAGCTCAAGGAATACCATTTCGGCGCAAACGGAAAGTTGATAAGTGCTCATCAGCGTGCATCCATTTTGATGGGGTGGCCTTTCTTGACTGATTCGATACAGGCCAGCGCGATTGCCAGCGCGTTACGCGCATCGTCACCCGTGGCACGGGGTGTTTCATCGTTAAGAATACAGCGGGCAAACTCCTCCATCTCCGATACGTAGGCTTCCCGCAGCAACTCGGAATCCATCCGGGAGGTTTCAATGGCGATACCGCCCTGATGATAGCGTACGCAGTGGGTCGCATTGATATGGCCCGCCTGCAGCATCCCTTTACTGCCGAAGACTTCACCGCGGACGTCGTAACCATACACCGCCTGAAAATTGGCTTCTGCCGTCGCGATGGCGCCATTGTCAAAACGGATAGTCACTACCGAGGTATCCAGAAGACCTTTGTCTTTAAAGTCCGGACGCACCAGCGCGTCGGCTAACGCGTAGACTTCCACCGGTTTTGCGCCGGGGTTAAAATGCAGCAGCGTATCGAAATCATGAATAAGCGTTTCGAGGAAAATGGTCCATTGGGGAATAGGGGCCGGGTCGCGTAAGGCCGGATCACGGGTGACCGAACGGCTTAGCTGAGTCGTGCCATTTTCACCTGATTTCACTGTCGCAATCGCCGCGGCAAAGCCGCTGTCAAAACGGCGATTGAAACCGACCTGCAATACCACACCGGCATTTTTGGCCGCCGCAATCGCGCGATCGGCTTCCTCAAGCGTAACGGCCATCGGCTTCTCGCAAAAAACATGTTTTCCTGCCGTCGCGGCCGCTATTACCCATTCAGCATGGGTGCGTGCCGGGGCAGCAATGGCAATGGCGTCAATATCGGGATCCTGCAACAGCGCATGCAGATCGCTGTAGGCTTTAGCCACGCCGAGCCGCTGCGCCAGTTTCTCCGCTGCGCCGGGCTGCGGGTCGGCTATGGCCGCCAGCACGGCTCCCGGAACACGCCAGGCAAGATTTTCAGCATGGAAACTGCCCATCCGTCCTGCCCCGATAAGACCTACGCGCACAGTTTTCATCATCACAGAAACTCCTTATTGTTTAGGGTTTGCCCACTCGGGCAGGGAAGATTCAACAGGCCGCTGCGCCGTAGCAGCGAAGCGGCGGGATTTCGACAGCATCAGCGGTTCGATATGTTCAAGAGAGACGCCACGGGTTTCAGGCAGGAAACGCTGCACAAACCAGAACGCCACCAGACATCCCACCGCGCACAGCATCAGCGGAAACGCACCGTGGAAATGGGTCATCAGCAGCGCGCTGCGGTTCATCATGGGAAAACTTTGCGTAACGATAAAATTCGCTACGTACATGGAAGAGAAAGCGAAGCCCATCGCCACGGCACGGATGCGGTTAGGGAATATTTCAGAAATCAGCAGCCACGCGCCGAGGCTCCACGACAGACCGAAGATCAGGACAAAGGCCACCAGCCCGATCACCGGCAGCAGGCCGTCAATCTGCGCGATAAAGGCCCATGAGGTGAAAATCAGGCAAAGCGCACAACCTATTGCCCCCCAGCGCAGCAGCAGCGTCCGGCCGAAGCGGTCAATCGTGCTCAGACAGACAGCCACACCCACCAGCAGCGCTACGCCAAGAAAGATGCTCTGGAACAGGGAGTCCTGCGTGCTACCGGTAATATTCTGCAGCAGGGATGGCGCGTAATAGAGCAGGATATTAATACCTGAAACCTGCTGGAGAACCGCAATGGCGCACCCTATCAGCAAAATGTAGCGCGCACGCGGGTCACGCAAGATGCCGTGCTGGCTGTTTTGAGTCTCTGTATGCTGAGATGAGGCAAGGATCTCCGTAAGTAAACGCCCGGCGTGCTGTGCGTTAGACAAGCGGGTCAGCACCTGGCGAGCCTGGTCCGTTTTGCCCTTTAGCGCCAGCCAGCGAGGGGATTCCGGCATCATCGGCACCAGCAGCAGGAACAGCGCACAGGGCACTACGCCGGAAGCCAGCATCCAGCGCCAGCCTTCGCTGACAATCCAGGCATGGGGCATACCGCGCGCAATCAGATAATTCACGACGTATACCGTGACCTGGCCCCCGACCATCAGCATTTGCTGTAAGCCAAGCATACGGCCGCGCCAGTCCTTGGGGGAGATTTCCGCGATATACAGCGGGGTAATGGCTGACGCCATCCCCACTGCCAGCCCACCGATTAATCGGTAAAGCACAAAGCCCGTTAGCGAATGGGCGAGAGCGGATCCTATCGCTGATATAACAAACAGGACGGCGGTGATAATCAACGTGGGCTTGCGGCCAATACGGTCTGAAACGTAGCCGACGCCCCACGCGCCTGCCACGCATCCCAGAATGACATTTGAAACAGCCCAGCCGCTTTCCCAGGGAGAAAGGTTGAGATGTTCCGTTAAGGGTTCAATCACGCCGGAGATAACCGAAGCGTCATAGCCAAGGATTACGCCGCTGAGTGAAGCAATGGAGCAGATGAACAGAATCAACCGGATATTATGTTTACGCATCACAACCCCTTTTCTTTTAACGCTTTCAACTTGTCTGTAAGGGGTATTGCAAAGGCGATGCCAACCGCAATGTGGCCGGTAATGTGAAGTGCCACACGTTTAGAGATCACAAACTGGAAACAAAATTTACATGTCAACTTAACATGTCAATAAAATGGACAGTCCATCATCGACAGGATGCGCAGATGAAAAACCTGAACCGGTTACCTTTTAAAGACGAGAGCGACCCTATCTTCCGCCTGCCGGACAGCACGGAAGTAATGGAATCGGATAGCCTGCTGTGGCAAGGCTGGCATGCTTTTACGGCCGGCCAATGGCCTGGCTGGGTGCGGCCGACCATCTTACAATCCTGGCAACGTTCTCAGGCGCTTAATATCGATCCGGGGACGTTCAGCTATATTTCTCCTTCGCCGCAGGAACTGGCCACTATTCTTGAGCAGAATGCAGAGATGATTCAGGTCGCACGCAGCATTATGGAAAATCTGCTGGCCTATAATCCGGATGGCCATATCAACCTGACCGATGCAGAAGGCGTAACGCTGTATTATTGCGGTGCCGATCTGACGCCTGTCGGCAGCATTCTGCGTGAGGATGTGCTGGGAACTAACTGCACTGCGCGTTGCCTGATCGAACAACGGCTGGTTTACGTGCTGAGCGGTGAAAACTGGAAGCTGGATTTGCGTAACAGGCATCGGCAGTGCGCTGCCGCGCCGGTACGGGATAAAGACGGAAAGCTGACTGGCGTATTAACGCTTACCGCTACGCCGGATAACTTCAATACGCATACGCTGGGCACCGTTCAGGCGGCAGCGGAAACGATAGGCCAGCAGCTGCTGTTGCGTCATTTACTGGCCGAGCAGCAATCCATTCTGGAAACCCTGAATGAAGGCGTTATCGTCTGCGATCGCTACGGCAGCATCAAAACCCTTAATCGCTATGCCCGCCAGATTTTTTGCGATATCGATCCGGACGCCGGATCCGTTGATGCACTGCTGTGTCCGCAGGATGTCTCGCTGCTTACCCTGCCTTTCTGTAACGATCGTGAGCTGCTTTTTATGCCCGGCGGCAGAGAACCTGTCTCCTGCCTGGTCTCGCTGATGCCTGCACCCGACGGTGGTCGTGTATTGTCGCTGCGCGAAAATCAGCGCATTCGTGCCATTACCCGGCGAGTAATGGGCGTGAGCGCCAGTTATACATTCGATATGATCCGCGGGCATTCGCTGCCGATGCAGCAGGCTATTCAGAAAGCCAGGGCCAGTAGCCGCACCGACAGTACCGTGCTGCTGACGGGGGAAAGCGGCACGGGCAAAGAGCTGTTCGCCCAGGCGATCCACAATGCCAGCCCGCGTCACCAGGAACCTTTCGTCGCGCTGAACTGCGGCGCGCTGCCACGAGATCTGGTGCAAAGCGAGCTGTTTGGCTATGTCGATGGCGCGTTTACAGGCTCGCGGCGCGGCGGATCGGCCGGAAAATTTGAACTGGCCGATGGGGGGACGTTATTCCTCGACGAAATCGGCGAAATGCCTCTGGAAGCGCAGACCAGCCTGCTCCGCGTGATCCAGGAGGGAGAAGTGGTGCGCATTGGCGCCGCACGTCCTCTCAAGGTCAACGTACGCATTATTGCCGCCACCCACTGTAATTTGTCCGATGCCGTGGAGAAAGGCGCTTTTCGACGCGATCTGTACTATCGCCTGAACGTTGTCTCTCTCACGGTTCCCCCGCTGCGAGAGCGGCGTGAAGATATTCCTGGCCTGGTAAATACCTTTATTCAGGCGCTTTGTAACCGGCTAAAACGCATCGCGCCCGCCGTCTCACCGCAGGCGATGGCCTGTTTACAGGCCTGGCCGTGGCCTGGCAACGTGCGCGAGCTGGAAAACCTGGTCGAAAGAATGGTGAATCTGGGTGAGGAACTCGAAATCAGCCGACAGGATTTACCTGAGGAGATGATCCAGGAAGCTGCTGTTGTGCCGCCTGTGACCGGACAGGCTTCGCTGCAGGAGAAAGAACGCCAGCACGTGCTTGAGGTCCTGAGTGCAAATAAGGGGAATATGCGTCAGTCGGCACAGCTGCTTGGGATTTCACGTACCGCGCTTTACAATAAATTAAATCAGTGGCAGGTAGATATCATCGCCTTGCGCAAGAATATGCGCAGCCCGGTGTAAAGACTATGCTCACGATACCGCTTTGAGCTGTACCAGAAGAGGTGCCGGTAGCGGGGTAGTTATCTCGATCACGCCGGGAGAATCCTGGGAAACACAGAGCGGCGCAACAGGTATTAAGATGGTGACCAGAAAGTAGTATGGTCACCTTTCGTCAACGGGAGCTTATTGAGCAAAACTGAAAAATGGCTGAACAAAAATTTCCTGCCGCCACGCGTGGCCCGTCCGATCACACCCTTCGCGACCAGATTGTTAATGCCGCTATGGAGTACTTCAGCCACTACGGCTTTGAAAAAACCACCGTATCCGATCTTGCCCGCTCGGTGGGCTTCTCCAAGGCGTATATCTATAAGTTTTTCAGTTCAAAGCAGGAGATAGGCGAGGTCATCTGCGCCACCTGTCTTACGCAGATTACGCAACGTCTGCACGCTGCGCTGGCGGACGCGCCTTCGGCGACGGAGAAAGTAAGGCGACTTTTTCAGTCACTGACGCTGGCTGGTGGCGAGCTTTTCTTCCGGGAACGTCGACTTTTTGACATCGCGGCGGTGGCCTCACGGGAACGGTGGTCCTCGGCCGTGCGGCATGAAGTCTGGCTACACGAGATCATCCTGAGCATTTTACGAGAAGGGCGTGCTGCAGGAGAGTTTGAGCGTAAAACCCCGCTAGACGAAACGGCTGCGGCTGTTTACCTGGTGCTGAGGCCCTATGCCGATCCGGTACAGCTGCAGGCCGCGCTTGATACCGCTGAAGAAGATGCCGGTCGTCTGGCTTCGCTGGTGCTGAGAAGCCTCGCCCCGTAATGAGTGACTATTGACTTTTTTGGTCACAGGTCGGAGTATGGCCTCCTCATCCTGTTATTAAGTAAGGCCACCCATGCTCCGGCTCTCTCCATTTTTGCCCGTCTGTCTGCTGCCGGTCCTGCTGACCGCGTGCGGCGAACCTTCCTCTTCAGCGGACGATCCACGTACCCGTCCGCCCCTTATCAGAAGCGCCGAAGTGCAGCCTGCGCCCGATCAGTCACGCGATTTTACCGGGATTGTGGCAGCACGCTTTCAGAGCGACCTTGGCTTTCGCGTTTCAGGTAAGGTACTTGAACGCCTGGTCGATCAAGGGCAAAGCGTCAGGCGCGGCCAGCCCCTGATGAAGCTGGATATGGCCGACCTGACTCTACAGGCGCGTGCGGCTCAGGAGTCAGTAAACGCAGCCGCCGCCAGAGCCCGTCAGACAGCTGATGACGAGCGCCGTTATCGCAGTTTGGTGAGTACTGGTGCAGTCTCGGTTTCGTCTTACAGCCAGAGCCGTGCAGCCGCAGATTCTGCAAGAGCCGATCTCAGCGCCGCACAGGCCCAGGCACGCGTGGCGCTTAATGCCTCTCAGTATGCCGTGCTTAGCGCTGACTCCGACGGCGTGATAGTGGACACCCTGGCCGAACCGGGGCAGGTGGTCAGCGCTGGTCAGACCGTCGTGCGTCTTGCCCGCGCGGGTCAGCGTGAGGCGAGGGTGAGCCTGCCCGAAACGCTGCGGCCGCAGCCTGGCTCAGTGGCGACGGCCAGCCTTTACGGCAGCCAGCACACCGGTGAGGCCAGGCTACGTGAGCTGTCTGCCTAGGCGGATGCGACAACGCGTACTTTTGAGG
>NZ_DALZCD010000105.1:0-1713 GCF_031978025.1 Erwinia sp. | reverse complement strand
ACGCTATGTGCTGAATGGCGCCGCCGCCGAGGCACCGCTCGGTTCGACGGTTACCCTGCGTATACCGGCATCAGCGGATCCCGCTGGTTTGTGGTCAGTGCCCCTTAGTGCGATATGGGATGCCGGAAAGGGGCCGGGCGTTTGGGTACTGCAAGGCAAGCCGGTTAAGGTGACCTGGCTACCGGTAACGTTATTTGGCATCAGCGACGACAGCGCGCGCGTATCGGGTGCGTTACATGCCGGAGAGCGAATAGCTGCGCTGGGCGCCCATCTACTTCATCAGGACGAAGTTGTTCGCACCGACGCGCCTGAACCGGAAGGAATGACGCCATGAGCCACATGCGTTTTAACCTGTCGGCGCTGGCGGTACGTGAACGATCGGTCACGCTTTTTCTGATCCTTTTAATAACCGTAGCCGGCGTGATGGCCTTTCTGGGATTAGGCCGCGCGGAAGATCCGCCGTTTACCGTCAAGCAGCTAACGGTGATAAGTGCCTGGCCCGGTGCTACCGCCCAGGAAATGCAGGAGCAGGTTGCGGAGCCGCTGGAAAAACGGCTTCAGGAACTGAAATGGTACGATCGTACCGAGACCTATACGCGTCCCGGCATGGCCTATACCCTGGTTTCTCTCAGGGACAATACACCGCCCTCAGAGGTGCAGGAGCAATTTTACCAGGCGCGTAAAAAGCTTGGCGATGAGGCCCACAACCTGCCGGCCGGCGTGATCGGGCCGATGGTCAATGATGAGTTTTCGGATGTGGTATTTGCCCTGTACGCGCTTAAGGCAAAAGGGGAACCGCAGCGTCTCCTGGCGCGTGACGCCGAAAGGCTACGTCAGCAACTGCTGCATGTCCCGGGCGTGAAAAAAATCACCGTGATCGGTGAGCAGGCTGAACGTATCTACGTCTCCTTCTCTAACGAGCGTCTTGCCACGTTGGGCGTTTCTCCTGAGCAGATTTTTAACGCCCTGAACGGCCAGAATGCCCTGTCGCCAGCCGGCTCTGTGCAGACTCGCGGGCCTGAGGTTTTTATCCGGCTGGACGGTGCTTTGGATACGCTGGATAAGATTCGGCAAACCCCTGTTGTCGTCGGCAATCATACGCTCCGGCTTGCCGATGTGGCGAAGGTAGCGCGCGGCTATATCGATCCGCCTGATTTGCTTATCCGTAACGACAGTGAGCCTGCCCTGATGCTGAGCGTGGTAATGCGTGAGGGCTGGAATGGTCTGGCGCTCGGCCAGGCGCTGAAAAAGGAGATCGCTACTCTTAATGAAGCGATGCCGCTGGGCATGACGCTGACCAACGTCTCCGATCAGGCGGTTAACATCAGCTCGGCTGTTGATGAATTTATGATCAAGTTTTTTGTGGCTCTGCTGGTCGTAATAGTGGTGTGTTTCCTCAGCATGGGCTGGCGCGTCGGCATTGTGGTTGCCGCCGCGGTGCCGTTGACCCTCGCCGCAGTCTTCGTGGTAATGGCGGCAACGGGTAAAAACTTTGACCGCATCACACTGGGGTCGCTCATTCTCGCGCTGGGTCTGCTGGTTGATGACGCCATCATCGCCATTGAAATGATGGTGGTGAAAATGGAAGAGGGCTATGATCGTGTCAAAGCCTCGGCCTATGCCTGGAGCCATACTGCTGCGCCCATGCTGGCCGGCACGCTGGTAACGGCGGTGGGCTTTATGCCCAACGGCTTTGCACAATCGACCGCCGGG
>NZ_DALZCD010000104.1:0-13384 GCF_031978025.1 Erwinia sp. | reverse complement strand
CATCCAGAATGGCGTCGCGGATGGTGGCGTGGCCTGCCAGCTGGCCCAGATAGGCGGTAATCGCATGGCCGGTATTCAGCGTGAACAGCTTGCGCTCAACAAACGCCATCAGGTTATCGGTCAGCTCCATACCCGCAATAGCAGGCGGCTCGCCTTTAAACTGGGTTTGATCAACGATCCACTCGCTGAAGGTTTCTACCGTCACTTCCAACGGATCGGTAGTGCCAGCGGCAGACGGCGGGACGATACGATCCACGGCCGAGTCAACAAAGCCGACGTGCGCCTCTACCCAGGCGTGATGCTGTTCCGGCAGCGCTTTCAGCACATGGCCTTTCAGCTGGCTGGTACCACGGACCATATTTTCACAGGCGATAATGTTCAGCGGACGCGCATTACCGCTTTCATGGCGCTGCACCAGCCCTTTGGCAATGCCGCCTGCAATGCGCTCCAGGATTTGCGGGCCAACTGCCGTGGTCAGCAAATCCACTTCTGCAATCAGCGGAACGATTTCATCGCTGGCGCTGTTAACCGCGTTGACACCCTTAACCTTTTCTATCTGCGCCTGCTCGCCAACCACGTGAACCGGGTATTCGTGACGAGCGTTCAGCGCATCCAGTACCACCTGGTTAACGTCGGCAAAAGTGAGTTGCACGCCCGCATCTGCCAGCAACTTGCCAATAAAACCACGGCCAATGTTGCCGGCGCCAAAATGAAGAGCTTTCATAATTTTTCCCATATTAATGAAAGGCCGGGCAGGCCCGACCCGAAAAAGAGCCGGGCATGCCCGGCCCTGGGGTAATTTTTCCGGCCCGCTTACGCTGACGGCTTACCTGACAGCAGATCCAGCACTTCCTGTACGCTGTTAGTTGTCGCCAGGCGGGCAATGACGCTGTCGTCATCCAGCGCATTAGTCAGACTGGTGATGACCTGAATGTGCTCATTATTACGGGCCGCAATACCGATAACCAGCCTGGCGATATCCTCTTCATCCTCGCCGAATCGCACGCCCTGCGGATACTGACAGAACACAATGCCCGTTTTCAACACGCGATCTTTGGCCTCGATGGTACCATGGGGTACGGCAATAGATTCGCCCAGATAGGTTGGCGTCAGCTTCTCGCGATCCAGCATCGCCTCAACGTATTCCGGCTCGACGTAACCGCCTTTTACCAGCTGCTCACCCGCGAAGCGGATTGCCTGCTCTTTGTCGGTCGCATGATTGCCCAGGAAGATATTGCCCGCGCCCAGTTTGAACAGATGCTGCTGGCCGTCATCATAACTGTCGCTCAGCGCGGCAGTGACTTTTTCACGATTCCCTTCGCTGCGGTTTGCCTGCACCAGTCGGGAAGTCAGATCGGTGTAGAGGCCGCTGTCGAGGAAGTTAGTCAGCGAGATGTGCTGAGCGTGCGGCGCCTGACGTATCGCACGTTCGGTCAGATCGCGGTGGGTAATCACCAGATCCACATCGCCCGGCAGGTTATTGATGGCGGTATTGGTAACGGAAATATTACTCAGTCCTGCATCGTTGACCTTTTTACGCAGCACGCCGGCACCCATGGCGCTGGAGCCCATTCCGGCATCGCAGGCAACGATGATTTTGCGCACGTGGCTAAGGTCGCCGTTCATGCCTTCGTTGGCGGTGGCAGTGGTTACGGTCTGGCCTTTGGACTTCGCCTTCATTTCGCTAACGCGACGCGCCGCTGCTTCGATATCGTCTTCTTCTTTCGCCTTGCTGGTTTTCAACAGAATGGCGGAAACCACAAAAGAGACCGCAAAAGCAGCCACGATAGCGGCAATATTAGCGAAGTACGCGCCTTTTGGCGTCATTGCCAGTACGGCCAGGATAGACCCCGGAGAAGCCGGAGAAACCAGGCCGCCATTTAATACCGTCAGCGTGAAGACACCGGTCATACCGCCCAGGATCACGGCGATAATCAGGCGCGGATTCATCAGCACGTAAGGGAAGTAGATCTCGTGGATACCGCCCAGGAAGTGAATAATAGCTGCGCCGCCAGCGGACTGTTTGGCATTGCCGCGGCCAAAGAACATATAGGCCATCAGCACGCCCATACCCGGGCCGGGATTCGCTTCAATCAGGAAGAAAATAGACTTGCCGGCTTCGCTGGCCTGCTGAATACCCAGCGGTGAAAAAATACCGTGGTTGATAGCATTGTTCAGGAACAGGATTTTTGCCGGTTCGACGAAAACAGAGGTCAACGGCAGCAGGTTGTTCTGCACCATCAGATTCACGCCAGCGGCGAGAATATGCGACAGCCCTTCCACCAGTGGCCCGATAGCCAGGAACGCCAGAATGGCCAGCAGCATCCCGATAATACCGGCAGAGAAGTTGTTGACCAGCATCTCAAAGCCGCTCTTGATTTTGCCGTCAACGACGCGGTCAAACTTCTTGATCGCCCAGCCGCCCAGCGGGCCGGCAATCATCGAGCCGAGAAACATAGGCATATCCGCGCCGACAATCACGCCCATGGTGGTGATAGCACCGACCACGCCGCCGCGATCGCCGCCCACCAGACGTCCGCCGGTGTAGCCAATCAGTAATGGCAGCAGATAGGTGATCATTGGGCCAACCAGTTTGGCCATGGTTGCGTTTGGCAGCCAGCCGGTTGGAATAAACAGCGCCGTGATAATACCCCAGGCGATAAAGGCCCCGATGTTTGGCATTACCATGTTGCTCAGAAAGCGACCAAAGTTCTGCACTTTAATCTTGATATCTGATGAGGACATACAAGCACACCCCTTATTGGTACGCGCCGACAAGAGAGCGCGCTGATTTTTGTTTAAAACGTAGCCCTGTGCAGGCGGACTCTAGCACGCGTTGATGACGCTGCGTACTCACCCGCTAAAGTGTGATCTGTGTCACTCAATGGTGCGGTAGGTGCGGGGTTAATACGTGATATTGATCACATAAAGGACGAAAAACAGGCGGATCCTGGTCAGTAAACGGGCCTGCGGAGCGGCGTTATGTGATTGATATCACGCTTTCTTTCGCGGACTTTATGCCTGATACGTGATGAAAATCACAATTTATTTGCAGGGTAAGGTGTGATGACGCTATTGGCTAAGGAAAAGAGGCCTGGATAAGAAGCGGGCCGCCCACCGGGCGCGACCCGCAGCAAAAACTTACTGACCCTGAAGCGTGTTTTGCGCCTGGCCAAGCGCATGGGCGTTAGCAGAAATATTGCTCATGAGCGTGTTGTACTGAGTCGCCTGTTGCTGGCTGGGAAACTGGATGGTCTGACCGTTGAAGCTTACCTGTGAACCCTGCTGCTGCAGGAAATCACCTGTTTGCACGGCATCCTGGCTCAGCTTCTGCAGCGCAGGCAGCAGCGGCAGCAGTGAATCAGCAGGCTGCGTAACCACTTTGCTGTAGAGAGCGTCGTAAACTGTTTTCAGGTCCGCAGGCTGTTTCAGTCCGGCTTTGCTGCTGTCGGCCTGCGTTTTCGCCGTCTGGATCTGCTGCGCCAGCACGTCCAGCGACCCGCTGGCCTGACGCAAAGAATCGCGATGGGTCAGGTAGTCCTGTGGCGTGCGAATAGCCGACAACTCATCCACTACCGGCTTCAGGCCACTATCCACAGCGCGGTTAACCTGCTGAGAAAATCCGTAAATAATCGCGTAGTCGCTGGCATAATTGCCGATACGCTGTTTCTGGTCTTCACTGAGGGCGGGCAGATGTTCGCCGCTGCGCATCGCCGTATTTTGCAGAAAATCGATAAAGGCTTTGCGCTGATCCGCTTCTTTATCACCACAACCCGTTAGCTGAAACACCAGCATCAGCGCCATAAAAGGCACCAGCAGACGCATCCAGCCGCGAATGGTTCCTGTCATCATCGGAAGTAACTCCTGTAATAGAAATGCTACAAGCAAAAGGCGACCTGTGTCGCCTCTGAAGAATAGTTCAACTCGACGGGCGAGGATACGGGAATCGATGGCTCAAACATGAAGAAAACTTATTTTTCTGCGTCAGGGCGGTTTCCGATACCTGCAGAGCATTCAGAACGACAGCGTGTTGCCCGCGCTTCCTTTGTATTTCCTGACCCGGCGCGGCATCCTGTCATCCGCCCGCGATAAAACGGGTAGCTTATGTTAAAAAAACGCGGGTTCTGTCCATAACCGTTTCAGGAAATTAAGCGTAACGCGAGGCTTTTTGCTGTAATCGTTACCACTTCAGGCCCTCTATGGCGCGGCCTGAAGCCGGTCGGGCCCTTGTAAAGATTTTTGGCGTGCAGGTTTAAAAAATAGTCAAAAAATTGAGCGCAAAACTTTGCGTTTGCGCCCATACTAAAATTCCTGGCGTTAACCTGCGCTGTCTCATTGAGCACCTCAGGCTGTTGTTCGCCAGTATTCGGGATCCGGGCCTCGGATCCTCCCTCTG
The DNA here is from genome assembly GCF_031978025.1 of Erwinia sp. NCBI lineage: Bacteria > Pseudomonadati > Pseudomonadota > Gammaproteobacteria > Enterobacterales > Erwiniaceae > Erwinia > Erwinia sp. Next base: position 8,988 of record NZ_DALZCD010000104.1, on the reverse strand, counting down.
GTTGTTCACATTCGTGATTTTTATGAGGAGTGCTCTATGGAAGTTAAAGACCCTATGGGTGAGTTGTTGTCCAGCCTTGAGCACATTGTGCTTACGCGTGAAATTATCCAGGCCGCTCCCGCATTAAAGGGTGAAGTGTCGATGCCCGAGCCAAAGCGTATACGGGAAATTACCGGTATGGAAGTGGATGAGTTTGCCCTGGCAATGGGCGTTAGTGTTTCCTCGGTTAAGAGCTGGGAAGCGAAGCGCAGTAAACCTTCGCGCAGTGCTCAAAAATTAATGCTGTTGATCCAATCAAATCCTTGTCTCAGCCGTGAGCTGCTGGGATAGTAAAAAGCAGGCAGGACAGCAGCATGCTGTACCCGTTGTTGAAAAACCCGCCCTCTGGCGGGTTTTATGTTTTTAACGAGTCCATTTATCCGGCTCCGTTTACAATTCTGGCTTGCCCCGGCCTGCGCATTTCTCTACTCTACGCCGCTTTGCCCAACAGGGGATAGCCACATGCAGGTTAAAGGCCTGGCAGCGAAATCTGCCACCACTTCACTCGAACCTTTTGAATTCCAGCGCCGTGAACTGCAATCCGGCGATGTGCATATCGATATTCATTACTGCGGCGTTTGCCATTCCGATCTGCATATGGCACGCAACGAATGGGGCGTCAGCACCTTTCCACTGGTGCCTGGCCATGAGATTGTAGGCCGCATTATCGCTACCGGCAGCGACGTTAGCGCCTTTAAAGCAGGCGATCTGGTGGGGGTCGGCGTGATGGTTGACGCCTGCGGCCACTGTTCCCAGTGTCATCAGGGCGAAGAGCAGTATTGCGAAGCGGGTTTTACCGCCACCTATAACGGCGAAGAAAAAGTTATCGGCGGCAAAACCTTTGGTGGCTACTCTGACAGCATCGTGGTGGACAGCAAATTCGTAGTGAACGTGCCGGAGAATCTGACGCTGAGCGCGGTCGCGCCGCTGCTGTGCGCGGGCGTCACTACCTGGTCGCCGCTTAAACACTGGAACATTCAGCCCGGCCAACGTGTAGGCGTTATCGGTCTGGGCGGCCTGGGCCATATGGCCGTCAAGCTGGCAAGCGCGCTGGGTGCAGAAGTCGTGCTGTTCACCACTTCGCCTGCCAAGGGCGAAGATGCGCTGCGCCTGGGTGCCAGCAGCGTGGTGATTTCTAAAGATGCAGAGCAAATGGCGGCGCAGGCTAACAGTCTCGACTTTATTCTCGATTGCGTGGCGGCCCCGCACGATCTCGATCCTTACCTCAACACGCTGAAAACGAATGGACACCTGGTGCTGGTCGGCATCCCGGATGCGCCACACAAGTCGCCAAACGTGACGCCCGTCGTCTTTAAGCGCCTGAGTATTTCCGGCACCTCTATCGGCAGCATTGCGGAAACGCAGCAGATGCTGGATTTCTGTGGCGAGCACAACATTGTGTCAGACGTGGAAGTGATCCGCCTGGAAGAGGTGGAAATGGCGTTTGAACGGATGCTGAAAGGCGACGTGAAGTATCGTTTTGTTATTGATATGAAAGCGGGTCAACGCGATTAAAAAACCAAAAAAAAGAGCGGACAGTTGTCCGCTCTTCCCGCGCTGAAACCCCTTACTGCAGCAGCGAAATATCCGCTACCTGCAGGAACAGCTCACGCAGTTTTGCCAGCAGCGTCAGACGGTTGATCCGTACCGCGCTGTCATCGGCGTTCACCATGACTTTCTCAAAGAAGTTGTCCACAGCGGTACGCAGCTGCGCCAGTTCGATCAGCGCATCCTGATAGCGGCCTTCTGCAAAGTAAGGCGCCAGTTTGCTGCTGAGTGCTGAGACATACGTTGCCAGCTGGATCTCTTCGTTTTCTTTCAGCAGTGAAGCCTGCACGCTGTCATTCAGCGTCTCACTGGATTTCGCCAGAATGTTGGAAACACGCTTGTTGGCGGCGGCCAGCGTAGCGGCTTCCTCCAGCGTCCGGAAGTGGGAAACGGCTTTCATGCGGGCGTTAAAATCCGCCGGACGAGTAGGGCGACGAGCCAGCACGGCCTGGATAGTATCCACGCTGTGGCCTTCTTCCTGATACCAGGTACGGAAACGACCCAGCATGAAATCGATCACTTCATCGACCACTTTGCCATTGCTCAGCTTGCTGCCGTACAGGCGAACCGCTTCTTCAGTCAGCGTTTGCAGATCTAATTGCAGGTTCTTCTCAACGATAATACGCAGCACGCCCAGCGCAGCACGGCGTAGGGCAAACGGGTCCTTATCGCCTTTCGGATGCTGGCCGATGCCAAAGATGCCCGCCAGGGTATCCATTTTGTCCGCAATGGCCAGCGCGCAGGCTACCGGACTGGAAGGCAGATCGTCACCGGCAAAACGCGGCTGATACTGTTCGTTCAGCGCCACGGCCACGTCTTCTGCTTCGCCGTCATGACGCGCATAGTGCATGCCCATCACGCCCTGGGTGTCGGTAAATTCGAACACCATGTTGGTCATCAGATCACACTTGGACAGCAGGCCAGCACGGGTCGCATGATTGACGTCGGCACCAATTTGCCCGGCAATCCAGCCCGCCAGCGCCTGAATGCGATCGGTTTTATCGCGCAGCGTGCCCAGCTCTTTCTGGAACAGTACGGTTTCCAGACGCGGCAGATTATCTTCCAGACGCTGTTTACGGTCGGTATTAAAGAAGAACTCGGCATCCGCCAGGCGTGGACGAACCACTTTCTCGTTACCGGCAATAATCTGCTGAGGATCTTTCGACTCGATATTGGTCACAAAGATAAAGTGCGGCAGCAGCTTGCCTGCATCGTCATAAACCGGGAAGTACTTCTGGTCGCCCTTCATGGTATAAACCAGCGCTTCGGCCGGTACCGCGAGGAATTTCTCTTCGAATTTCGCCGTCAGCACCACCGGCCACTCAACCAGTGAAGTCACCTCTTCCAGCAGGCTGTCGCTCAGATCGGCATGGCCGCCAATCTCTTTTGCGGCCGCTTCGGCATCCGCTTTGATGCGGGCTTTACGTGCTTCAAAATCGGCCTGAACTTTGCCGCGTTCCGGCAGGATCTGCGGGTACTGATCGGCATTGTCGAGCGTGAATTCCGGCTCGCCCATAAAGCGGTGGCCGCGAATTGTGCGCGCAGAATTAATGCCCAGGATGGTCGCCGGAATGCTCTCTTCGCCCAGCAGGAGCGTCACGGTATGCACCGGGCGCACAAATTGCACGTCGGAATCGCCCCAGCGCATCAGTTTAGGGATTGGCAGCTTCGCCAGCGAGGTGGCAACCATCGCAGGCAGCAGCGACTGTGCGCTTTCGCCTTTCATGTGGGCGCGATACAGCAGCCATTCACCTTTGTCGGTGCTCAGGCGCTCGGCCTGCTCTACGGTAATGCCGCAGCCGCGCGCCCAGCCTTCTGCTGCTTTAGTCGCGACGCCGTTAGCATCAAAAGCGGCAGCGATAGCCGGGCCACGTTTTTCCACTTCGCGATCGGGCTGCGCAGCGCTTAAGTCTGCGACTTTCAGCGCCAGGCGACGAGGCGCAGCATACCAGTTTACTTCGCCGTGCGTCAGGCCAGCGGCATCCAGTTCGGCAGTAAAGTTTGCGGCAAAGGCTTCAGCAAGCGTGCGCAGCGCCTTCGGCGGCAGCTCTTCGGTGCCGATCTCCACCAGAAATGTTTTTTCAGTCATGGCTGCCTCTTATTTTTTATTGCACATCGGGAAGCCCAGCGCCTCACGAGACGCATAGTAAGCTTCAGCCACGGCTTTAGTCAGGGTGCGGATGCGCAGAATATAGCGCTGGCGCTCGGTCACGGAGATCGCTTTGCGCGCGTCCAGCAGGTTAAAGGTATGACCCGCCTTCAGGATGCGCTCGTAGGCCGGCAACGGCAGCGGTTTTTCCAGCTCCAGCAGGCTTTTCGCTTCTTTTTCATACTGTTCGAAACAGCTGAAGAGGAAATCGACGTCCGCATATTCAAAGTTATAGGTGGACTGCTCCACCTCGTTCTGATGGAACACGTCGCCGTAAGTGGTTTTGCCCAGCGGGCCGTCGCTCCAGACCAGATCGTAAACGCTGTCCACGCCCTGGATGTACATCGCCAGACGTTCCAGGCCATAGGTAATTTCACCGGTCACTGGCTTGCACTCGAGGCCGCCCACCTGCTGGAAATAGGTAAACTGCGTTACTTCCATGCCGTTCAGCCAGACTTCCCAGCCGAGTCCCCATGCGCCCAGCGTTGGGTTTTCCCAGTTATCTTCCACAAAGCGGATATCGTGGATGGTCGGATCCATACCCAGCTCTTTCAGCGAGCCAAGGTAGAGTTCCTGAATATTGTCCGGCGACGGCTTGATGATCACCTGGAACTGATAATAGTGCTGCAAGCGGTTCGGGTTTTCGCCGTAGCGGCCGTCAGTAGGACGGCGGGAAGGCTGCACGTAGGCGGCGGCAATCGGCTCCGGCCCCAGCGCGCGCAGGCAGGTCATCGGGTGAGAGGTGCCCGCGCCGACTTCCATATCCAGCGGCTGTACGATAGTGCAGCCCTGGCGTGCCCAGTAATCCTGTAAGGTCAGGATCAGACCCTGAAATGTCTTGGTATCAAACTTTTGCATGTTGTTTTCGCACGCGAGACGGTTTTAAAAGTGGGCGCCAGTATACCCTTTGACCGCCGGTTAGTCAGCCCGATGTTGCCGGAAGAAAAGCGGGAGCGTCAGGAGGGACTTTTGCACGGCAGGCCGCAGCGCGCCAATCTGTCCTAAGCCGCGCCTGGGCCAGTGGGGCTACGCTTCTATTCGCGTGCAGACAAACAAAAAACAGAAGCCAGCAACGGGCTGCGGGCTTCTGTCCGGCTAAAACCATTAAGCCGTGCGGAACAGCGCCACCATGTTGCGCCAATTCCCAGCCTGGTCTGCCAGCTCGTCGGCAGAGGAGGCGGACTGTTCAACCAACACCGCGTTCTGCTGCGTAACCTGATCCATCTGATTCACGGCGATGTTGATCTGCGAGATGCCGCTGCTTTGCTCTTCTGATGAAGAAGAAATATCGCGAATAAGCTGCGAGGTTTGCTCAATCGCACTTACGCTTTGCTTAACTTTTTCACCGGCGTCCTGCGCCATAGCGATCCCTTCCTGCGCATGGCTGACAGACTGATCGATCAGAACCTTGATCTCGCGTGCGGCGCTGGCTGAGCGCTGCGCCAGTGCGCGTACCTCTGCTGCCACAACGGCAAACCCTTTACCCAGCTCGCCGGCACGGGCCGCTTCTACTGCGGCATTCAGCGCCAGAATATTGGTCTGAAACGCAATGCTGTCGATGACGGAAATAATTTCCTCAATCTGACCGGAGCTGCCGCGAATTTTGCCCATGGTATCCATTACCGAGTCCATGGCTTCGCCGCTGAGCAGTGCGGCCTGGGTTGCGGAAACTGCCCGGCTGGAAGCGTAGCGTGTACTGTCGTTATTTTGCTGAATAATGGCGGCGAGTTGTTCCATGCTGGCCGCGGTTTCTGCCAGCGAGGCTGCCTGCTCTTCGGTTCGGGAAGAAAGATCACCGTTTCCTTTCGCAATCTCTTCGGAAGAGTTGGCGATAGTGGCGGCATTGCTTTTGATATCTGAAACCAGCTGGGCCAGACGCTGCTGCATCAGCATTAAAGCATTCAGCAGTTCGGCCGTTTCATTGTTTCCGGAAACGTTCAGGGTCGCCGTCAGATCGCCTGCGGCCACACGACTGGCAATCTCTACCGCCTGTTTAAGTGGGCGGGTGACGGAACGCACGATCGTCGTTGCCAGCAAAATGACCAGAAGCGCAACCGCGAACAGGCCTGCCAGCAGCCAGTACTGAGCATGACGGCGCTCGGTAATCTGAAGCTGTAGCTGCATTTCGAGACGACTGCTGGCCTTATCGCCCAGTTCGGCATAGCGGTTAATGGCCTGCGTAAAGATGCTGACATACTCAGCCGGCACGACGCTGGCATGGCTGCTGACAAAGATCGAATCAGCCAGGCGTAGCGCGTCGGATGCCTGTTGATTGGCTTCTTCCGACAGTCCGGCAAAGACCGGCTTAAGAGCGGGCTCAATAAGGAAGACCTTATCGAGGTTAGTACTGAACTGAGCCAGGGCCGTCTTGCCGCTGTCGATCTTAAACGCCATCCGGCTGTAATCCACATCGCTGACAGGACCACCTGCAATCAGGGAGGCACCGATGCCGCGGATCTGCCCCAATGTTTCAGTCAGCAGAGGCAGGCGGACAAAGGTGCTGATAATGGTCTGGTAGGTATTTAAATCTGCATCAAGGGTGAGGCCGTAAAAGTCCAGCACATCCTGATTGGTATCCAGCAGCGTCTGGATCAGGTGCGTATGGCGAGTCAGGCTTGCCTCTGGCGTCAGCGTACCGGCTTTGATGTCCGATTCCAGCCCGTTCCACTCCTCCGTGACAAGCGCCAGACGTTTTAAGGGCGATGCCTGGGGATCGGCCTGACGAAGGTCGGCCGCAAGGGTTTCCGTCAGACGGTTAATTTCGCTTGCCAGCGCCAGGCGGGGCGCGGTGGCCGGATTGTGCTGAGCGATAGCGATAGCACTTTGCGCCCGATGACGCTGCAGCAAATTCAACAGCGCCAGCATTTTTTTCTCGGTCGGCACGCCGGTTAATTCAGTTTGTTTTGCCTCAATAATTTTGCTGCCGGTTTGAATAAACATAAAAGTGGGTAAAGCAAAAAGCATTAGCGCAAAGGCTCCCAGCAGCAAAAATTTAGCAGGGAGGTTAATTCTGTCGAGTAGGTTCTTCATTTTTATCTCTGATAATATTTGATTTAGTTTTAATTAATTGCGTCAGGTGAATCAGCTATTTATTACAGTGCCCTGGTTCTATGCGATGTCAGGCGTCAAGGGTTCAGGCGAAAGCCCGTCCGAGAAACAGCCCTCATGAAAGTGAAAAATTAGTGTAGTGAAACGGAGTGTATCCTGGGATTTTCAGTTGTATAGATGATATTTTCTTAACATAGAGCGCGGGCTAATAAAAAATAAGTTAAACAAAAACAGAGGCTTATAATTTAACCCGCTAAGGTTTAATATAAATATTGAGATTTATCTTAAGTGTGGGTCTGCTATAAATAAAAATATAAAGTTAATACTTTTTTTGCCGATAACAGGGCGGGGCGAGGTGTGGAGTAAAGAAAATTATTCTTATATTAATAAGGTAAAATAAAGGAAGTGAGGGTTTTTTAAGTAAAGATTTCACTTTATAAAATAGTACGCAGTGAAATTATTTATCGCGTTATGACTATCTGTATTTCTTAGCCAGGTATTTATCCGCATACGTTATGCTTGTCTTCTGCACGAAAAGAAAATAACCAAAAAGCTGGCGAAAGCGTATTTCGCACGGCAAAGATGCTTGCCGCGGCCTGCTTTCAGACAGCGAGCGTTTTTTGCGCAGTCCGGTCGTAAAGCCTTCCTTACCGAGCTGTCTTTTTAACCGGTGCGGCGGGCAGGGACAAAGTCAGCGCGGGGGATTTTGGCCGTCGGAGTTGTTGAAAACTTGCCGCCCGGCTACCCTCTGATACGCATTGATGCCAGCAGAGGAAAACATGAAGGAAAAAATAGCCTGGATAGATAACCTGCGGGCGGTGGCCTGCCTGATGGTGATTATGATCCACACCACCACCTGGTATGTGACCAACGCGCCGAAAGTAGGCGAACACACGTGGGATCTCTCCAACCTGCTGAACTCCGCTTCAAGAGTCTGCGTGCCGATCTTTTTTATGATTTCCGGCTTTCTGTTTTTTGGCGAGCGTAGCGCGCAGGGGCGCCATTTTCTGCGTATCGTACTTTGTCTGCTGTTTTACAGCGCGGTGGCGCTGGCCTACATCACGTGGCTCACGCCTATCAGCCAGGGGATCTCCATCCGGCTGCTTTTGCAAAAACCGGTCTTTTACCACCTGTGGTTTTTCTTCGCGATTATCGCTATCTACCTGCTTTCGCCGTTGATTCAGGTTAAAAACGTGCGCCCAGGCTATCTGGCGGCGGTGACGCTGGTGCTGGCCGTGCTGGCGAATCCCAACACGGTGGATCGGTCGATTGGCCATTTTCACTGGCTACCACTGAATCTCTATATTAACGGCGACAGCTTTTACTACGTGCTTTACGCGCTGTTTGGCCGCGCCATCGGCACCATGAATACTGGCGGACGTAACGTCAGCTGGCTGGCCGGAGCGGTGTTTATCGCCTGCGTGGCGGGTATTGCGGTAGGCACGAAAAAGCAAATGGCCATCAACGGCGCCTTTGCCGATACCTGGTATCTTTACTGCGGGCCGGTCGTATTTATTGCGGCGGTCAGCCTGCTGGTGCTGTTTAAAAATGCGCTAAATACCCGCATCCTGCCGGTGTTAGGCGTTATTTCACGTAATTCGCTGCCAATTTACGGCTTCCACGCCCTCTTTATTCACTTTATGCGCACGCATCAGCTCGATCACACCCATCGTCCGCTGCTGGATATTCCGCTGGTGTTTACGCTGACGCTGCTGGGCAGCCTGCTGCTGGCGCTGGCGCTGAGGAAACTGGATAAGCGGCATTTTGTCAGTTAAAGCTGGCACGGCACCGCGAGATCCGGCGTGCCATAGCCCATCACTTCCAGCAGCTGCCGGGCATGCTGTACCGCATCCTGACGGTGCGCAATGCCCATTTTCTGATAAAGATTGCGGATGTGGGTTTTGATGGTGGTGGCCGCCACGTCCAGCTCTCCCGCGATCTGCTCGTTGCTGTAGCCTGAGTAGATCAGCCCCAGCACCTGCCATTCACGTTGGGTTAGCGGGCTGGTACGAATAAGCTCAGGTACCTGCGGATGGCTCAGCAGTTTACTGACAAAACTTTCGTCGAAATGGGCAAACTTATGGCGATGATGCTGGTTAAGTTCGCGTAGGATCTGCTGCGCCCTGCGCTGTTCCAGCTCCGGTAGCAGGTTTAGCTGCAGCAGCTGCTTGAGCTGCTGCGCCATCATTTCGCCTTCAATGCCG
>NZ_DALZCD010000103.1:13339-13467 GCF_031978025.1 Erwinia sp. | reverse complement strand
CTGCTTACTGCTTACTGCTTACTGCTTACTGCTTACTGCTTACTGCTTACTGCTTACTGCTTTTATGATTACTGATTACTGGTTACTGGTTTGTGGTTTGTGGTTTGTGGTTTGTGGTTTCTGCTTTC
>NZ_DALZCD010000103.1:0-13239 GCF_031978025.1 Erwinia sp. | reverse complement strand
TGGTTTCTGGTTTCTGGTTTCTGGTTTCTGGTTTCTGGTTTCTGGTTTCTGGTTTCTGGTTTGTGGTTTCTGCCTTCTGCCTTCTGCTTTTCTGATGTGCTGGCAGTGCGTCGTCTGGCGCTTACCTGCCGCTGTTTTCCATCATCTGGCATAACTCGCAAAAAAAATGCCCAACAAAAGCAGGGGAAACAATCAGTTGTTTTCTGTTTTTGCTGTCTTAGTATCACCCCAGCCTTTTTGGCGTTCAGGCATCAACTTGTTACACTCATGGTTCGCATTCTCCAGCAGAGCATAAAAAAACATGGAATCCTGGAAGGTTAACCTTATTTCGGTCTGGTTTGGCTGCCTGTTTACCGGCCTTGCTATCAGCCAGATTATTCCTTTTTTGCCGCTTTACGTCGAGCAGCTGGGCGTGACCGATCCCAGTGCGTTGACGTTATGGTCAGGGTTAATCTTCAGTATCACCTTTATGGTTTCCGCTATCGTGTCGCCCATGTGGGGCAGCCTTGCCGATCGTAAAGGACGCAAGCTAATGCTGCTGCGTGCTTCGTTAGGAATGGGGATAGTCATTTTCCTGCAGGCTTTTGTCACCAACGTCTGGCAGCTACTGCTGCTGCGAGCATTGATGGGACTCACCTCGGGTTATATTCCCAACGCCATGGCGCTGGTTGCCTCGCAGGTACCGCGTGAACGCAGCGGCTGGGCACTCAGCATGGTTTCCACCGCGCAGATTTGCGGCGTGATTATGGGGCCACTGCTGGGCGGCTTTCTGGCCGACTGGGTTGGCTTACGCGCCGTATTTTTGATTACCTCCTGCCTGTTACTTACCAGCTTCCTGATCACGCTATTTCTGATCAAGGAAACAGGGCACCGCAAAATCAGCAAAGAAGAAAAGCTCAGCGGCGCAATGGTATTCCGCTCGCTAAGCCATCCGGGTTTAATCATCAGTCTGTTTATCACTACTTTGGTTATTCAGCTGTGCAATGGTTCCATTAGTCCCATTCTCACGCTTTTTGTGCGTCAGCTGGAGCCAAATGTAGAAAACATTGCCTTTGTCAGTGGCGTGGTGGCCGCTATTCCTGGCGTATCGGCGCTCTTTTCTGCGCCACGACTGGGCAAGCTGGGCGACCGTATCGGCGCCCAGCGTATTCTGTTTGCCGCGTTAATGCTGACCATCGTGTTGTTTCTCGCCATGTCGTGGGCAAGCAGCGCATTGCAGCTTGGCGCGCTGCGTTTCCTGCTGGGATTTGCGGAAGGGGCCATGATGCCAGCGGTGCAAACGCTGCTGCTGCGCTATTCCAGCGACAGGATCACCGGACGAATTTTTGGCTATAACCAGTCGTTTATGTATTTGGGAAATGTGGTTGGGCCGCTGATTGGCTCGGGGGTTTCCGCTCTCGGTGGCTTCCGCTGGGTCTTTACCGCGACGGCGATTGTCGTGCTGATTAATACCGTGCAGCTGATGCTGGTGTGGCGGCGCAGAAAAATGCGTGTGTCGGTCTGAGTGCATGCCGTCAGGTATCGGTGATAGCGTGGTTTTTCCTGTGGCAGTTATTGAGCGCGTGCATAAGCAATGTTCCTGGCATCCGCTTACGCACCAAAGCAACAAGCGAGGCGCAAGCCAAAAGCGTTCAACTTACGAGGCCGCTCGCAGCAAATCCGCTGGGCTTTCTCGCCGTTTCTTTAAGGTTATTGCGCTTTCCCGGCAGGAAAGCGTTAAGCGTGGTTACGCCGGGTAAAAACAGGGGCTAACAGGAATTTTCTGCCTTGTCGGCCCATGCGACGGCGCTTACTATCAGCGCCATTGTTACCACGAGGAAAAAGTGATGGGGCGTTTAATTAAGGCAGTAAGTGTGGTGGCGCTGGTAACAGCATTAAGCGGATGCCTGTTCCCACCTCCGGGCGGTGGAGGCGGGGGCTGGGGCGGCGGCGGCGGGCCACGCGGTGGTTTCTCTCAGGGACCTGGCCGCTAACCCATGGCGGGTCGACGTGATGGACGTCGATCCGTTTCTCACTCACTGGCTTGCTTCTTCAGCGTGTGCCAACGCTATTTCTCCGCGCCCTCGAAAAATTTAATCAATCTAAATAACAAGGGGTTATGCTACATCCCGTGCGCGATACTGCGCTTTAAGATGGCCGATCTCCCTGTTAATGCCAGGCTTACCCAATCTGAGAATGCTAAAACATAATGAGAAAGGAGCCTGTCGTGAGCTATCAAAATGCTATCGTCCTGCAGGATTTACCGCAGCTAAAGCCGGTCAAAGTCCCCATTGGCGACCAGGCGATCCTGCTGATTCGGCAAGAGGAAGAGGTCAAAGCCTATCAGGCCAAATGTCCGCATTCCGGCGCGCCGCTCGAGCAGGGCGCTATTCGTGACGGCTACCTGGTTTGTCCCTGGCATAAAGCCCATTTTGCCATTAGCGACGGCAGCCTGTGCGAGCCGCTGGCATTAAGCGATCTGCAACGTTTTCCGGTGCGGGTCGAAAATGGCATGGTGCAGGTCGACCCCGAAGCACTTCCCCCGCTGTATCAATTCGCGGAAGAAGACGATGAGCCGGTTTTTGTTGTGTTGGGTACCGGTGCGGCAGGTGCCGCGGCGGCCTGGACGCTACGTCGGGAAGGCTTTAAGGGACGGCTGGTATTGGTCGATCGTGAAAAACAGGCGCCCTACGATCGTACCGTGCTGAGCAAATTTGTGCCGTCCGGCAATATGGCAATAGATGAAGTTCCCCCTCTACTGGATGATGATTTCTGGCATTACGCCGAGCGCAGGCAGGGTGACGTAGAGCAGCTGGACAGCCGCGAGCAGCTGCTGCGTTTTGCAGATGGCTCTACCCTGCATTATGACAAGCTTCTGATCGCTACCGGCGGAATTCCACAGCGGCCTGATTTTAGCGGCAAGGCATTGTTTGGCGTGCACGTATTGCGCAGCCTTGAGCAGGCCGCGACGCTGTTGCAGGAAGTTGATGAAACCAGTCAGTTGGTAATAGTGGGCAACAGTTTCATCGGCATGGAGTTGGCTTCTGCATTGAGAGCGAAAAAAGTGTCGGTACAGATTATTGCGCCCGATGCGCTGCCTTTTAAAAAGCAGTTCGGTGAGCAGATAGCACGGTATTTTCGTGAGCTGCATGAAGAGAACGGCGTGGAATTCATTGAAGGCGAGGTGGCCTCGCTGCAGGGCGAGAACGGCCACGTCAGCGGCGTTGAGCTAAAAAATGGTCGTGTGGTGCCCGCTAACGCCGTGCTGCTGGCCACCGGCGTTGCGCCCGGCACCGGCTTTATTCACGATATACCGCTTAACGACGACGGCAGCCTGACCGCCAGCGAGCAGCTGGAAATCGCTGCCAACATTTGGAGCGCGGGCGATATTGCTACCTGGCCTACGGCTTCTGGCCCGCTGCGGATTGAACACTGGCGCGTGGCGCAGCAGCAGGGCAGAGTGGCAGCGAAAAATATGCTGGGGCGAGGCGAGAAGTTCGATCGGGTCCCCTTTTTCTGGACGGCACAATTCGGCACACGTTACGAATACCTGGGCCATGCCAAAGAGTGGGATGATTTTCGCCTGTTCGGCTCGCTGAAAGAAAAAACGTTTGTCGCGCTCTATGGGCAAAGAGGCCAGCTGGCGGCCGTCGCATCATGCGGACTGTACACTTTTACGGCCGAGCTGGTACGTCGGATGCAGCAGCCAATGACCATGGCGGAAGGTGAAGCGCTGGCGAGAAAAACGCTGGGCTGAACAGAGTGCAGCCCCTCAGGCAGGGGCTGCAGTGGGTCAGGCTTTACTCATCCGCTCTGACTTGTTCATACATTGCTGTATCGCTTCCATTACTGCCGCACGGAAGCCTTTCTCTTCGAGGACTTTTACCGCCTCAATGGTGGTGCCGCCTGGCGAACAGACCATGTCCTTCAGCTCGCCGGGGTGCTTGCCGGTTTCCAGCACCATCTGCGCCGAGCCTTTTACCGCCTGTGCCGCAAACTGGTACGCCTGTGCTCTTGGCATCCCGCCAAGCACCGCCGCATCGGCCATCGCTTCGATAAACATAAATACATAGGCTGGTGCGGAGCCGCTCACGCCAACCACGGCATGGATCTGATATTCCGGGACCAGCGCTGCCTTGCCGAAGCTGTTAAAAATCGCCACGATTTCATCCGCTTCTTCTTTGGTGACCAGCACGTTAGGCGTCACGGAGGTCATGCCTTCATTGACCAACGCGGGGGTATTGGGCATCACGCGTACCAGTTTACGGTCGTGCCCCAGCGCCTGTGCCAGCGAATCAAGCGTTACGCCAGCCGCAATGGACACCACCACGGTCTCTTTGTTCAGGCAGCCGGAAATCTCCTTCAGCACGCTCAGGATCGCGTTGGGCTTCACCGCACCAAACAAAATGTCCGCCTGTTTCGCGACTTCCTCTGCGCTGCTGCCCGGCGTAATGCCGTACTGCTCGTGCATAGCCTGATTCGTTTCAGGCTTGCGGTCATAAACCCAGATATCTTCCGCCTTCACCTGGCCGGCGGCCACCAGGCCACCAATAATAGCTTTCGACATATTACCGCAGCCGATAAAACCGATTTTTTTCGTCATCCTTCAGCCTCTTTTTTGTCTTTTCGTTCCGTTCAGCTTACGCCATTACCCGGCTTAATTCAGCTTCGGCTACGCTTAAACCACAACCAGGAGCCGCAAATGAATTCCAAGAAACAAGATGAAATGAGCAGCCGCCGCTATCCGGTCCAGGAGTATATGCACCTGCAGCAAGTAGAGTGGCGGATACAGCGTATCGGTTATTTTTTTCTGTTTGCCATAGTGATTTTGGGGGCCTGCGGGCTGTTTTCTAAAGGGATGCTGAGCAACAAACAGGCGGTTTCTGCGGACGGCACATTACAGGTGGAGTACGAGCGGTTTGGACGACTGGCCAGCGATATGTCGATGACTATTCACCTAAAACCGCAGCAGGCCGGTTACTTCAAGCTTACCCTCAGTGGCGAAGAAATGGACAATTTTCAAATTCAGTCGCTTCAGCCGCAGCCGCAGCAGGCATTCAGCAGCGGCAACACGCTTGAACTGCACTGGGCTTTTCCTCGCTATCGTGATGGCGCAACGGTATGGATTGGTCTGCAGTCACAGAAGCCGGGCCGCTATCCGGTTACCGTGACGCTGGATGATAAAACCAGCGTACAGTTTACCCAATGGATTTACCCTTAGGAGCCAATTATGGAAACCGTTTTGCGGGCTGCCAGTATGTATTTGTTGCTGATGGTGGTGTTGAAAATTGCCGGACGCCGTACGCTGATGGAAATGACATCGTTCGATCTGATCCTGCTGCTGATTATCAGCGAGGCGACGCAACAGGCGCTGCTCGGCAATGATTTTTCCGTCACCGGCGCGTCGCTGACCATCATCACTCTGGTGGTGGTCGATATTCTGTTCGGCATGTTGAAAGCGCATTTTCCCAGGCTGGACAGGCTGATTGACGGCACGGCGCTCATTCTGGTGGAAAACGGCAGCCTGCTGCCGGAACGGGCCAGAAAAGCGGGCATTTCCGAAGAGGATATTTTGAGTTCAGCTCGCGTGACTGCCGGGCTGGAACGCCTGGATCAGATCAAATTCGCCATTCTGGAGAAGAACGGCAAGATCAGTATTATCCCGCAACAGTAGAATGCCGTAAATAACAGGTTGCCATTCCCGAAAAGCCAGGCAAGATCGGGGCAGTGTTGTGTTGATAAAGGAAAGGGCGATGCCAGTCTGGGTTGATGCCGATGCATGTCCAAAGGTTATTAAAGAAGTGCTGTATCGTGCGGCAGAGCGCGAGCAGGTCATGGTCACGCTGGTGGCGAATCAGTCGCTGAGCGTACCGCCGTCGCGCTTTTTACGGACGCTGCGGGTGCCGGCGGGTTTTGACGTGGCGGATAACGAAATTGTCCGACGCGCAGAGCCTGGCGATCTGGTGATCACGGCGGATATTCCGCTTGCGGCGGAAGTGATGGAGAAAGGAGCCGTGGCGCTGAATCCGCGTGGTGAACGCTACAGCGAGGCAACGATAAAAGAGCGGCTGACCATGCGCGATTTTATGGATACGATGCGGGCAAGCGGCGTGCAGACCGGCGGTCCTGCCACGTTAAACCAGCGCGATCGTCAGCAGTTTGCCAACGAGTTGGATAAATGGCTACAGGCGCAGCGCAGCAAATAGAAAAAGGCGGGGAAATCCCCGCCTTTCGTTTATTCATCTTGCGCCGAATCTGTCAGACAAAGCTGTCGTCGTCGTCAAAATCGTTATCGTCGAAATCGTTGCTGTAATCCTGCGGAAGGCCGGCATCCTGATTCAGGAATGGCGCGTCGGTACCGTTATTGAACGTATCCAGATTATTGTCGAAGCTTTCCTGCGGCAGGGCCGGTTCGTTAATAATGTTTACGATCTCTTCCGGCTGCGAATGGTGGAACATGCTGGTCAGCATATCCGCCATCACCACGCCGCCCGCTACGCCCACTGCCGTCTGCAATGCGCCACCTAAAAAGCCTCGGGTAGCCGAAGGCGCTGCAGGCGCGGAATAGGGCTGCTGCTGCGGCGTATTACCCCATGCAGCAGGCTGCTGGGGCGCATTGTACGAGGATTGCTGAGGCTGCTGCTGGCGACCGCCGCCAAACAGGCCAGAAAGAAAGCCGCCGCTGGTTTGCTGCGGCTGGGCGGACAGTTTTGCCTCTAACTCGCTTACCCGATTGTTTAGCTGTTTCAGCGCGGCTTCCTGAATAAGGATTGCCTGCGCCATGTAATAGGGCGCGCCTGGCTGCTGCTGAAGCTGCTGCTGGATCAGTTTTTCTGCTGCGGCGTCACGCGGGCCGGACTGGGCTTCAGCCTGTTTCAGTCGAGCAAACAGGCTTTCAATTAACTTTTGTTCTTCGCTCTGCATAAGGGATCCTTGTTAACGGGCTATACCTTAATATTGGGGCAGAA
Source organism: Erwinia sp. (assembly GCF_031978025.1). NCBI lineage: Bacteria > Pseudomonadati > Pseudomonadota > Gammaproteobacteria > Enterobacterales > Erwiniaceae > Erwinia > Erwinia sp. The sequence goes on along the minus strand of NZ_DALZCD010000103.1, from coordinate 6,292 downwards.
ACGGGGAAAGTAAACGGCGTTCGGGTAAGGAAATGTTGCCAATCACGGCGCATATTCATTATTCCTGTAACGCAATCTTTACGTATTATTTATTTTATATATCAACAGCATGAATGGTTTATCGTCCGTTAAGGGTGTAAAGAAAAAGTGACTGCTGGTGGCAAAGAAGAATTATCGGTATGATGCCTGCCTCTCATTATTCACTGCCGGTTGCTGCCAGGCGGCCAGTAAACAAGGCTGAGGAATTTTTTGCCATGTCCTTACCTCTCTATCTTATCGGCGCGCGCGGGTGCGGGAAAACTACGGTTGGTCATGCGCTGGCATTGGCGCTGGGTTACGCCTTCAGCGATACGGACAAACATTTGCAGCAGACGACGGGATTAACCGTCACCGATATTGTTGCCGCTGAAGGGTGGCAGGGCTTTCGGCAGCGCGAATCGCTTTCATTACGGGCGGTAACGGCAGATCGTACGGTCATTGCTACCGGCGGCGGCATGGTGCTGGCGCCGGAAAATCGGCATTTTATGCGTGAACACGGGCAGGTTATCTATTTAAAAGCCGATGCCGCCGTGCTGGCCGCGAGGCTGGAAGCCTATCCGGAACAGGCACAGCGTCCTACACTGACCGGCCGTCCTGTAGCGGACGAAATGGTCGAGGTGCTGGCTGCCCGCAGTAAGCTTTATCACGAGACGGCCCATTATATTATTGATGCTATGCAGAAACCTGAGGCGGTCGTTGAGGAAATTATTAGCGCGCTGGCGCTGGCTCGCGCCAGTTAAGCGTACGATTTTTCTCAAGTTGAGCAGGGCGGGCTGAGAATTATCAGGCTTTGTCTATACTTGAAGAACGGAGACTGGCTGCAAGGTAAATTTCGGCCAGTTCGGTACTACTTTAAGGAGAGAAATATATGCCAGGCAGACCGCCCTATCCTCGTGAAGCGCATATTGTTCCGATAAAAAAAGGTACAGAAGAAAATTGTGTGACCTGGTACGAACTTCGTGCCGATCACCCTAAGCCAGATACGCTCATCAGTGAACACCAAAACGAGCAGGAAGCTATTGATGCTAAAGCTCGCTATGAAGATATAGAAAAAGAGTAACGTACGGCGGCATGGATGCCGTAAAACACCGGGATACAGCAAAGCGTGGTTAAAATGTAAGCGCTAACACCTATAATTCAGGCGATTCTTCTGCCAAAACGTCCGCTGCAGTCTTGTTGGCAAGCGGTTTGGCTTAAGCAAAAAATAATTTTGCGGCAGAAGACAAATGACCAATATTTTTTGCTGTGTATTCATACCAATATCATGGATCCAGGCTTGACCGAATTCGACTGGCGTCATATTTTCGCTGGTAAATTTATCGCCTGAAGTTTCCATACCCCTCAACTGGACAGACCATTGACCGAGATCCTCACCACCCCATTTTCCCATCCTGGCCAGCCGGCTTTTTCCGGAACCGATATTCTGTTTTCCGGAAATTTTATGGCTGACATGTTTAGCGATGCCGAAAGCAATACGCATAAACTGGCTACTTTAACCTTAGGAAAGGCGCCTCGCAGAGACCTGTTGCCTCTGCTGCTGGAACACCTGCCTGAAGAGAACATTGTGCATTACGGACTGCTTGACGGCCTTTCTGCGGCCGACATCGCACTGCGTTATGGACCGGTAGCGGGCGAAAAGGTGACGATGACGCACACGGAAGATGGCTCTTTCGTCATTCTTTCTGCCGCGAAGGTAGAGGTAGCGCTACAGGCGTTAATCAACGAGCTGGAAGCCCAAGGGTTTGAAAATATTCTGATTATTTGTGCAGGCGAATATAAAAATCTCAAATCAACGCGTGCCGTTCTACTGGAGCCGTATCGTATGCTGCCACCGTTGGTCAATGCCATTACCGAAGGGCATCAGGTGGGCGTGATGGTGGCGCGAAAAGAATATCTGGGCGAGCAGGCCTATAAATGGCAAAGTCTGGCTTCAAGGCCTTGCTTTGCCGTGGCCAATCCCTGGGCAAAGCACGATGACGAGCTGATTGATGCCGCACTACAGCTTCAGGAGCAGGGTGCCGATGTCGTGGTGCTGGATTGCCTGGGCTACCAACAGCGTCATCGTGATTTCTTACAAAAACTGCTGGGCATTCCCGTCCTGCTTTCCAATGTGCTGCTGGCCGGACTGGCCGCAGAACTGGTCGCTTAACGGTAACAGGCAAGTCGGGCTGCCCGTTTTCATCTCTGATAAAGGATAGTGCCATGCTCAACGTCAGCGAGTACTTCGAAGGAAAAGTGAAATCGATCGGTTTTGACAGTGCCAGTACCGGCCGCGCCAGCGTGGGCGTGATGGCGGAAGGGGAATATACTTTTGGTACCGGCGACCCGGAAGAGATGACCGTGGTCAGCGGCTCGCTTAAAGTCTTGCTGCCAGGTGAAACCGAGTGGCGTCATTACGATCCGGGCCAGGTGTTCAACGTGCCGGGCCACAGCGAGTTCCATCTGCAGGTGGCCGAACCTTCTTCTTACCTTTGCCGTTATCTGAAAGCATGAATGCCAGGAGGCCGGAAAACCGGCCTCTTTGCTTTTCTTAACGCTGCGCTTCACCGCCCAATGCTTCGATAGTATTGGCGATCAGTGCCGTTAATTCGCCGGTCATCAGAATAAAGTCGGCATCAAAGCGCGCCGCCACATCTTCCCTGTCGATATCATCATTCTGCTCACGCAGCGTGTCGGCGAACTTCAGGCGTTTCAGTGAACCGTCGTCCGACAGCACCAGCTGTACGCGTTCCTGCCAGTCCAGCGCCAGCTTGGTGACCAGCTTGCCCGCTTCAATATGATTAGCGATTTCATCGCACACCAGATCCTGCTTCTTACAACGAATAACGCCGCCGTCTTCCAGCAGCGCTTTCAGCTCAGCCTCATCCATCAGTGCAAAGCCCGCTGGCGTATCGCCGGAGCGAACCCATTCGGTCATCGTCAGCTCGATCGGACTTTCTAATGTCAGGGGCACTACCGGCAATGATCCGAGGCTTTTACGCAGCAGCGCCAGCGTATCCTCCGCTTTTTTGGCGCTGGCGCAGTCGACCATAATCATATTGTTAACGGTGTCGATCCAGATGAATGTCTGGCTGAAGCGGCTGAAGGCGCGCGGCAGCAGGCTATGCAGCACTTCATCTTTCAGCGAGTCCTTTTCCGTTTTTTTCAGCTTGCGCTGCTGCTCCGCTTCCAGCTTGCTAATTTTCGCTTCCAGAGCCTGTTTGATCACCGGCGACGGCAGGATTTTTTCCTCTTTACGTGCGCAGACCAGGATCTGTCCATTATTGACGTGGGTTAGCGCATCACTTTTGGATCCCATTGGTGATACCCAGCCGGTTTTTGCCATGTCCTGACTGCCGCAGGGAGTGAAAGAGAATGCCTCAAGTTGTTTTTCCATCTCGTCTGCCGCCAGCGGGATCTCGCGATTCAGACGATATACCATCAAATTTTTAAACCACAGCATTGTACTTTCCCTCTCCGGCGCGTCATGCGCGCTCATTCAAAGTCAGCGCGCATGATAGCGAATCGGCGACGGGGTTTCATTGCCTTTTGGCGTTATTCTCTGACCTGCATCGCATCATGCGGCACGTCGGCACGGCGGGTTTTCATCAGCAGGAAATAACCGTAGCCAGTGGCCATCAGTAACGTAAACGGCCTGTTTTTAACGGGTTAAAACGGCGCATCGCCATCGGGCACTGCCGGGGCAGTAGCCGCGAGATACCGGAGACCCAGCTGCTGATAAGGCTATACGCGCCCCGGTATCAGAACAGGGCCCGGGGTAGCGAAGCGCCACGCCAGCCCGACGGACTGGTGTTGGTATCGGTAACCCTTCGAGCTGCCTGGGTTTAAGAGCGATAATCTGACAAGCTGATTAGGTATGAAATGGGTAACCCTTTCAGCTGGCCGGGTTTGAGAACGATACCCTGCCAGCTGATTAGGTTTGAAATGGGTAACCCTTTCAGCGGACCGGGTCTACGAACGATATCCTGTCAGCTAGTCAGGTTTAAGCTCGATAACCATTGAGGCAGGCAGGGAAGGCGGCGGTGGCGGCAGGTTTTCCGCGCTGCCGATCACGCCCCACGCTTTCAGGCAAAGTTGTTCATCCCCCTGAGTACTCTGCACGCTATAGCGGCCGTTTTGGCGCCATGTAACGGTAACGGTACAGGTGAGTCCATGGTAGCGATGCGCATTATAAAAATTGCGTTGGATACCGTACTGCATTTCAGCAAAGTAGTGACAGTTGTTCTCAGTGCGACCGCTACAGACTTTGTCCGCCCAAGCCTGCATTTCCTGTGGCGTGGCCGGGACGGGGCGCGGCTCTTTTGTCGGAGAGTGACAGGCGGTCAGCAGCAGCGCAAGCAGCGTCAGTCCGCTTTTGATAATTCCCGATGGCATTTTTTTCCCATGATTACTAAAGGTTTTCTGATGTAAGCCGATAGTTTAGCCTGTTAGCCTTCTGCTGACAGGTTATTCCGGCGATCGTGGGCCATTTACAGATTATTTCCCTGTCGGGGCCGCGCAGTAAAATGCCGTTTGTCCGTTAACGCTATTATTTCCTGTGCTTGTTTGCATCATTATTGTATTCTGTGCGCGGACGCTGGATGTCTTTTTTTATTCATGGAAAAGAAGAAATGAAATTTCGTTATAACCTTGTTGCTCTTTCTTTATTAAGCTGTACGCTGCTTAGCGGCTGTGCCACTGAATCTTCTCACGCTATTGAGGCCCCCCAGGTGACCGCTGCCAGTCAGCCGGTTTATCAGGGCGCCAAAAGCCCGGTAGCCGTCGGGAAATTTGATAATCGCTCTTCTTATATGAACGGCATTTTCTCTGACGGTGTGGATCGTCTGGGCAATCAGTCCAAAACTATTCTTATTACCCATCTGCAACAAACTGGCCGTTTTAACGTGCTGGATCGCGCCAATCTTGATGAGCTAAAAAATGAAGCGGGCTATAAGCACAGCACGCAATCTATTAAAGGCGCGGACTACGTTATTACCGGCGATATTACCGAGTTTGGTCGTAAAGAAGTGGGCGATCAGCAGCTGTGGGGCATTCTGGGTCGCGGCAAAACGCAGGTAGCCTACGCAAAGGTTAACCTGAACGTGGTCGATGTGGCGACCTCAGAAGTGGTTTACTCCGTGCAGGGCGCGGGTGAGTACGCGCTTTCCAACCGTGAAGTGATCGGTTTTGGCGGCACCGCCAGCTATGACTCTACGCTTAACGGCAAGGTCATGGATCTGGCCGTACGCGAAGCGGTAAATCATCTGGTCAGCGGTCTGGAATCAGGCGCGTGGCGTCCGGTTAAATAACGGAGAAGAAAATGCAATTCGTAAAATATACCGCAGCAGTCGCCACGGCACTGTTGTTAACTGCCTGCGCGCAGAAAAAAGAAAATATCTATTACTGGGGCGACTACCAAAATTCGCTTTATAGCTTTTATCAAAACGGCAGCGCGCCGCAAAAAGAAATTGATACATTGAATAAAGTCGTGGAGCAGGCGAAAGCCCAAAATAAACCGGTGGCGCCAGGTTTACATGCTCAGCTGGGATTACTTTATGTGAATGCTGGTCAGCCCGATTTAGCCTTCCAGCAATTTACCGCCGAAAAAACGGCGTTTCCTGAGTCCGCTTCTTATATGGATCTCCTGATGCGTAATAAGCAGGGAGCAAAATAATGAAAAAGCTATTTGCCTTTACCGCTCTGCTGGCCGTGATCGCACTGACCGGTTGCGCAAAGCAAACGCCTCATGACTACAGCGCGTTTCGCGCCAGCAAGCCCGCTTCCATTCTGGTTCTGCCTGCGGAAAACCATACGACGGATATCGCTGCGGCACACAGCTTTACTTCACTGGTCACGCAGCCGCTGGCGGAATCCGGCTATTACGTGTTCCCTGTGGCGGTGGTTGAGGAAACCTTTAAGCAGAATGGCCTGAACAACGCCACGGACATCCGCAGCGTTTCCACGACCAAACTGCACGATATTTTTAACGCCGATGCGGCGCTGTATATTGATATCAGCAGCTACGGTACAAAATATCTGATCGTAGACAGCGAAACGCGTGTGACCGCTTCAGCAAAACTGGTCGATCTGCGTAGCGGCAAGCAGATCTGGAGCGGGCTGGCGACGGCCTCCGATAATGACGGTAACAACAATAATCAGTCCGCATTAGGGATGCTGATCTCAGCAGCCGTGCACCAGATCGCCAGCAATGTCTCAGACACAGCTCACGATGTAGCGGCCGTGACCAGCGCCCGCCTGCTGACGGCTGGCGATG
>NZ_DALZCD010000102.1:11913-13499 GCF_031978025.1 Erwinia sp. | reverse complement strand
AAGCGGCTGGCGTCACCCTGTTCCACGATATAACCGTTCTCCATATAGACGACGCGGCTGGCCGTTTTGCGTGCCACCTCGACCTCGTGGGTGACGATCACCTGGGTGATATTAGTTTCGGAGAGTTCCCGAATGATCGCCACGATCTGCGCGGTAATTTCCGGATCCAGCGCGGCGGTAGGTTCATCAAACAGCAGGACGGCCGGTTCCATCATGAGTGCCCGGGCAATGGCGACACGTTGCTGTTGACCGCCGGAAAGATGCAGAGGAAAACGATCGGCAAAGGGGGTCAACCGCAGGCGTTCCAGCAGTTTTTCAGCACGGGCCTGCGCCCGATCTTTGCTTAACCGCAGCACCCGGCAGGGGGCCTCGATCAAATTCTGCATTACCGTCAGGTGCGGCCAGAGATTGTACTGTTGAAAGACCATGCCGACGTTCTGGCGCAGTTCACGAACAGCCGCCTCGCCGGGCGCCCTGGTAAAGTCGAAATGGTGACCTGCGATCCCCAGCGTGCCCGAACGCGGCATCTCCAGAAGGTTCAAAACGCGCAGCAGCGAGCTCTTGCCGGCCCCACTGGGGCCGAGCAGAACCAGCGTCTCGCCTTCCGGACACGTCAGCTGAATATCAAAAAGCGCCTGATGGGCGCCATAAAAGCAGTTTACAGCGTTAAGTTGAATACTCATGCGCAAAAAGTGAATAGCGATTAGTTCTGAGAATCTTAACGTTGACGGCATAGTTATGCAATCAGCGCGGCGATAAATTCGCTTATGCAGGTAATTTAACCATAAAGCTGGCACAAAATGAGGGGGCTGAGCAAAAATGCAGTAGCGAAAAGGGGCACACCGCTCGTCAGCGGTGCGCGGAGGGCCTATCGCAGCAGGCGCTGGCTGAGGGAGCCACCTTCGATATGCGGTGCTGGGCCAAGATAGCGTACATCGTCCACGGCCCAGCAGGTGCCTTCATGGATCATCAGGACTTCATCCTGCCAGGTTTGCGGTTTGTCGCCGTCACGACTGAGCTTAACGCGCAGCGGAATATTGCGCGCATCAGGGTTAGGGATGCTGGATGAGTCCGCTACGCTCGCCGAGGTGGCGCCCGCCGCCTGGCTTGAGAATATATCTCCGCGCAAAGTCGCTGATTTTTGCGGATCGTTATCGGCTTTCAGCAGCGTTTGGTACAGTCGGTCACTGAGGTAAGGACGATACTTGGCCAGCTGCGTGGCGTTCGGCACACCCTGAGCAGGCTGCTCAAGACGCAGATCGTAAAACGCCTGGGCAACAGAATCGGGGCCGCCTTCAACGCAGGGGGAGGTGCGGCTGCCGTTATCCTTAAAGACAGGTTGTACTGTGGTACAGGCGCTGAGCAGCAGCGCCAGCGGAGCCAGAGCGGCAAGCTGTAACTTCATCTTGATTTCCTTATGGTTTCTGGATGGCGTTTTTTAGCATAAAGTATAGCTGCTCTGCCTGGCGATAAGAGCTAAAACCCGAGTTTCGTTTTAAGGAGAAGATCATGCAATTTTCAACTACCCCTACGCTCGAAGGCCAGCCGATAACAGCATACTGTGGCGTCGTGACCGGAGAGGCGAT
>NZ_DALZCD010000102.1:7237-11903 GCF_031978025.1 Erwinia sp. | reverse complement strand
TTGGGGGCGAATATCTTCCGTGATTTTTTTGCCGGCATTCGCGATATCGTTGGTGGCCGCTCCGGCGCGTACGAAAAAGAATTGCGCAAGGCGCGTCAGATAGCTTTTGCCGAACTGGAAGAGCAGGCGAAAGCACTGGGCGCGGACGCCGTAGTCGGTATTGATATTGACTATGAAACCGTCGGCAAAGACAGCAGCATGCTGATGGTCAGCGTCAGCGGCACCGCGGTGAAAACACGCCGTTGAAGCGCCTGCTGACGACTCTGGCGGCGGCAATGGTTCTGAGCGCCTGTTCCTCCGGCCTGGAAAAACAGGCTGGCTACGTAGTGGATACGCGCCATGTTGCCTATGGGGCGCGCCCGCGTATTAAAGTGCTGGTTATCCACTATACCGCGGAAGATTTCCCCCGGTCGCTGGCTACGCTGACCGACCGGGAAGTCAGTACGCATTACCTTATCTCTGCCCGACCGCCCCGGTACGGAAAACAGCCCGTAGTGCTGCGGCTTGTGCCTGAGTCCGAGCTGGCCTGGCATGCGGGCATTAGTTTCTGGCGAGGCGCGACGCGCATCAACGACACATCACTTGGCATCGAGCTGGAAAACCCGGGCTATCGCCGCACGTTACAGGGGCGAGCCTGGTATCCTTTTACTCGTGAACAGATGGCGGCGCTAATGCCGCTGGCGAGAGATATTACCCGACGCTATGGCATCAGGCCGCAGGACATTGTCGGACACAGCGATATCGCACCTCAGCGCAAGCAGGATCCTGGCCCGTTATTTCCGTGGCAATGGCTGTATCAGCAGGGCATAGGTGCCTGGCCGGACGACGCTCGCGTGCGTTATTACCTGGCGGGAAGGGCGCCGGGTCAGCAGACGGACAGCGGGTATTTGCTGTCGCTGCTGGCGCGTTACGGCTATGAAGTGACGCCGAATGAGTCGGCTAAGCAGCAACAGCGGGTGATTGCCGCTTTCCAGATGCATTTCCGACCCACGGATTATTCAGGCAGGGCAGATGCGGAAAGCGAAGCGATTGCCAGGGCGCTGTTAGAAAAGTACAGGGACTAGTCCGGCTGGCTGGCCAGGAACGCTTTCCATTCCGCGACCACTTTTTCCAGCGCCGGACGATCCACATCCAGATGCGTGACCAAACGCGTTACGGCACCCGTGTGCAGCACGATACCCTTTTCGCGCATCCAGTCCCTGAGCGGTACGGCCTGATGCGCCGGCAGGCGGACAAAAACCATATTGGTATTCTGGCTGGAAACCTGCACTCCAGCGGCCTTCAGTTGTGCAGCCAGCCAGGCGGCGTTGTCGTGATCGTCCTGAAGTCGGGTGACGTTATGTTCCAGAGCATAAAGGCCGGCCGCGGCCAGAATGCCCGACTGTCGCATGGCGCCGCCGGTCATTTTGCGCCAGCGCTTTGCACGCTCGATATAGGCTTTGCTGCCGCACAGCAGCGAGCCAACCGGCGTGCCCAGGCCTTTTGACAGACAGATAGTCAGGGTATCGCAATATTGCGTGAGATCCCTTAGCGTGACGCCCAGCGCCACGGCGGCGTTGAAAATGCGTGCGCCGTCCACATGCAGCGCCAGCTTGTGCCGACGTGTAAATTCCCAGGCTTCCTGCAAATAGTTGATCGGCAGCACTTTACCGTTATGGGTATTTTCCAGACTCAACAAGCGGGTTATCGCGAAATGGAAATCATCCGGCTTGATAAATTGTTCGACCACATCCAGCGGCAGCGTACCGTCTTTTGCCGCCAGCACTGGCTGCGGCTGAATGCTGCCAAGTACCGCCGCGCCGCCAGCCTCATATTTGTAGTTATGGGCCAGCTGGCCGACGATGTACTCTTCGCCACGCTGACAGTGGCAGAGCAGCGCCACCAGGTTAGCCTGGGTGCCCGTCGGCAGAAAAAGTGCGGCTTCTTTCTCGCTGAGCGCGGCCGCTTTGGCCTCCAGCGCATTAACCGTGGGATCGTCCCCATAGACGTCGTCGCCGGTTTCGGCAGCCATCATGGCGGATAACATCGCGGCGGAAGGACGGGTAACCGTATCACTGCGTAAGTCAATCACTGTTGCGCTCCTTAAAGAGTAAAACGGACGCCGCAGCGTCCGTCAGACAGACCAATGTTTTACCGCAGCCAGTTGGTTTTCGCCAGTTCAACCACCTCGTCGCCGCGTCCGTTGATCAAGGCGCGCAGCATGTAGAGGCTGAAGCCTTTCGCCTGCTCCATTTTAATCTGCGGCGGCATCACCAGCTCTTCGCTGGCGGTGACCACATCCAGCAATACCGGACCGTCATGCGCCAGCATCTCTTCAATAGCGCTGGTCAGTTCGGAGGCGCGCTCCACGCGAATGCCTTTTACGCCGCAGGCCTTAGCGATATCGGCAAAAGCCGGATTTTGCAGCTCGGTGCCGTCGGTTAAATAGCCGCCAGACTGCATTTCCATCGCCACAAAGCCCAGTGAGCTGTTATTAAACACCACCAGCTTTACCGGAAGCTTGAGCTGCGCAACCGACAGGAAATCGCCCATTAGCATAGAGAAGCCACCGTCTCCGCACATGGCGATGACCTGGCGCTGCCTGTCGATTGACTGTGCACCCAGCGCCTGCGGCATGGCATTGGCCATGGAGCCATGGTTGAACGATCCCAATAAACGGCGCTTACCGTTCATTTTCAGATACCGCGCGGCCCAGACGGTAGGCGTACCGACGTCACAGGTAAAAATAGCGTCCTCGCTGGCCAGGGCACTAAGCTGCTGTGCCAGATATTGCGGATGGATCGCCTGTTTGTCATTGGCGGTTGCCAGATCGTCCAGGCTTTTTCTCGCTTCCTGATAATGCTTCAGGGCTTTATCAAGGAACGCGCGATCCTGTTTTACCTCCAGACGGGGCAACAGAGCGCAAAGGGCGGCCCGGACATCACCAACCAGAGCCATATCGACATGGCAGTGAGAACCAATGCTGCCCGGATCGATATCAATCTGAATAATTTTCGCTTTTTCAGGGTAAAACGCGCGGTAAGGGAATCTGGTCCCTAGCAGGATCACCGTATCGGCATTCATCATGGCGTGATAGCCGGATGAAAAACCAATCAGGCCGGTCATACCGACGTCGTAGGGGTTATCGTATTCAATATACTCCTTACCGCGCAGCGCATGAACGACAGGCGCCTTCAGCGTTTCCGCCAGCTGCACCACTTCCGTATGCGCGCCCGCGCAGCCGTAGCCGCACATCAGCGTAATATTTTTTGACTCGTTAAGGAGCTGAGCCAGCTTATCCAGTTCAGTGGCGGGAGGCTGAACGATAGGGAACTGCGGTGGATACCATTCAGCACGAGCGCCTTCTGGTGCGGGTTGTAGCGCCACATCGCCAGGAATAACCACGACCGAAACGCCACGGTTGATAATGGCTTTACGCATCGCAATGCCCAGCACCTGCTGTAGCTGCTCGGGGTTGGAAACCAGCTCACAGTAATGGCTGCACTCTTTAAACAGTTCCTGCGGATGCGTTTCCTGAAAATAACCGCTGCCGATCTCGCTGGAAGGAATGTGGGCAGCAATGGCCAGTACCGGCACGTTGTTGCGATGGCAATCATACAGACCGTTGATCAAATGCAGGTTGCCCGGTCCGCACGACCCGGCGCAAACGGCAAGCTGGCCGCTGATTTGTGCCTCAGCGCCCGCAGCGAAAGCGGCTACTTCCTCATGGCGGGTCGGCATCCATTCAATGGTGCCCATGCGGTTCAGGCTGTCGCTCAGCCCGTTAAGTGAATCCCCGGTTACGCCCCAAATGCGTTTCACGCCGGCGTTTTCAAGTGTTTTCGCCACCAGTGCGGCTAGCGTTTGCTTCATCTCAGCTCCTTTAAAGCTTTTATCAATTAATGTCCCGCAAGCAGGATCTTCAGCAAAAAGCATAGTCGAGGCTGAGCAAAGGGTAGGGCAATATGCGGCGCAATCCCAGGGTGCAAACAGGATGGCGCAGCATTAATCGAGCGCCGTTGCCAAATCTGCGGAAACCGTAGTTATCGGGCGCAGACCAAACTCTTTTTTCAGTAGTGCCTGAAGGTTTTCCGTCAAAAAGCCCGGCGCCGTGGGGCCGGTGTAAATATTTTTCACCCCGAGCGACAGAAGCGTCAGCAGCACAACAATGGCTTTTTGCTCGAACCAGGAGAGCACCAGTGATAAAGGCAGCTCGTTAATGTCGCAGTTTAATTTTTCCGCCAGCCTGACCGCCAATACGATAGCCGCATAGCTGTCGTTGCACTGCCCTACATCCAGCAGACGAGGAAGGCCGCCCAGCGAGCCAAAATTCAGCTTGTTAAAACGATATTTCCCGCAGCCCAGCGTCAGAATCAGGCAGTCATCAGGAATGGCGGTGGCCAGATCGGTAAAATAGCTGCGCTGAACGCGATTGCCATCACAGCCGCCCACCAGGAAAATGTGCCTGAGCTGTTGTTGCTTCACCAGGTCAATCACGCTGTCGGCGGCATCAAGCAGCACCTGGCGGCCAAAGCCGGTGGTAATGGTGAGGGGAATATCGCTGGTGGGAAAACCCGGCATCTGTTGCGCCTGAGCGATGACCGCAGAAAAATCGTCGTCGTGGAGATGATTCACGCCAGGCCAGCCAACGATGCTGCGGGTCCAGATACGCTGCTGATAATCCCCT
>NZ_DALZCD010000102.1:0-7227 GCF_031978025.1 Erwinia sp. | reverse complement strand
TCGATAATACAGTTAGAGGTCATGATGATGGGGCCGGGAAAGGCGGCAAACTCTTTTTGCTGGTTCTGCCAGCCACTGCCGTAATTGCCGACCAGGTGCGGATGTTGTTTTAGTTGGGGATAGCCATGCGCGGGCAGCATTTCGCCGTGAGTGTATACATGAATGCCGCTGCCTGCTGTTTGTTCCAGTAGCAGCTGCAGATCCCGCAGATCGTGGCCGGAGATCAGGATCGCTTTGCCTGCTACCGGCCGGGTATTGACCGCAACGGGCTGTGGAGAGCCATAAGTGGTGGTCTGCGCCTTATCCAGCATCGCCATCACAGCAAAGTTCATTTTGCCAATATCCATCGCCGCCGCCAGCAGATCGCTGGCGTTGTCCGGTTGCGTGCCAAGCCAGGCCATCATCTGGTGGAACTGTTGATAAATATCGTTATCAAAATAACCATGAACGTGGGCATGTTCCAGATAGGCCGCCGCACCTTTTAAGCCGTAAAGGCACAGCAGACGTAAACCGATAATGTCTTCCTCCTCGTTTCCACGATTGGGACGCCAGGCCAGTGCCTGCTGCTGCAGCTGCTGTAAATCGTCGCCTGCCAGGCCCAGGGCTGCTGCAGGATGATTTTGCGCGCTGCAGGGCAGCTTGCAGCGTGCCTGTAACGCCTCCCGATAGCGTATTGCCTGATGAGTAAGAGCAACGATGCGCGAGGAGTCAAAATTGACGTTAGTCAGCGTGGCGAACAGCGCCTTTGGGGTAAAGCTGTCGAGTTCATGCAGAATAATACCCTGTTGGCGGGCCGCCAGTGCCCAGGCAGAGAGCCCCTGTAGCGTGGCGATCAGCAGATCCTGTAAATCTGAGGTCTCCGCCAGTTTTCCGCACGCGCCGCGTGCTCCGGTACAGCCATTACTGGCAATTCGGCGTTGAGTCTGCTCACATTGTACGCAAAACATAGCCTTTCACCTTAAAGTTGTATTAAAAATGCAACTTTAATCCGAAAGGCGTAACTTGTCCTGATAAACAGCAGGGATATTGATTTAACGCAAATTTATTGCCCTGAAGTCATTCAGGCAAGCACAAGCAAAGCGGACAAATTTATTTCGTGTAAAAAGAGGGGTTGAAAAGTGACAGGACGTCGCCATTTTACTAAGGTTGGTAAAAGTTACCCATAAAAATGCCAGCGACGCTGGCTGGCATTTTATTGCAAGGTTGGTCAGAATATCACTAAGCGGTCAGGCGGTAACAGCTACTGCCGCTTCGGCATTAACGGGGACAATCAGGCTGGCATGATTGCCTTTTGGCCCTTGATGCACATCAAACTGAACCTGCTGCCCGGCTTTCAGCGTTCGGTAGCCATCCATCTGGATAGTGGAATAGTGAGCAAAGATATCTTCGCCGCCACCGACCGGACAGATAAAGCCGAAGCCTTTGGCATTGTTGAACCATTTAACAGTACCCGTCTCCATGCTTTTGGATCCCTCGCAAGACATTCAAATGGGTGAAGGAGTGAGGCATTGGCCTCCAGGCTGGTTAAAACGCATCCAGCATACGCCTGTACTGTAGAGAAATCGCACCAGGCGTCAAGCGAATGAAGAAGAGATGCCGGGACGAATTCATCAAAATTTGAAGCAGTTAACGCTATTGCTGTTTTTGTGATGAAGGTCGCGTAGTTGCAGGTTGGTGCAAAAATTCACCGGCTTCGGACAGCATTTCAGGCGTGCTAAACTTACGCTTAAGGGTGTTAGTCTGATGCAGGCAGGCAACGTTTTCATATTGGGTACGTATGGGAAACACTAACGATTGGCTTAATTTTGAACATCTTGCAGATGACAAACTCCGCGAAGGCTTAAAGCCACCTTCGATGTATAAAGTTATTCTGAATAATGACGATTATACACCTATGGAATTTGTTATTGACGTACTGCAAAAGTTCTTTTCTTATGATGTTGAACGTGCAACGCAAGTGATGTTAACAGTTCACTATCAAGGAAAGGCGATCTGCGGTGTCTTTACTGCCGAAGTGGCGGAGACCAAGGTCGCGCATATCAATAAATATGCGAGGGAGAACGGACATCCGTTGCTGTGTACGCTGGAAAAAGCCTGAATAAGGCGATCTATTGGGGGAGGTGCCTATGCTCAATCAAGAACTGGAACTCAGTTTAAACATGGCTTTCGCCAGAGCGCGCGAGCACCGACATGAGTTTATGACCGTCGAGCACTTGCTGCTGGCATTGCTCAGTAATCCATCTGCAAGAGAGGCGCTTGAAGCCTGTACGGTGGATATTGTGGCCTTGCGGCAGGAGCTCGAAGCCTTCATTGAACAAACAACCCCGGTGTTGCCGGTCAGCGAAGAAGAGCGCGACACACAGCCTACGCTCAGCTTTCAGCGCGTTTTACAGCGTGCCGTTTTCCATGTGCAGTCATCCGGCCGCAGCGAAGTTGCGGGTGCTAACGTACTGGTTGCTATCTTCAGCGAGCAGGAATCTCAGGCTGCCTATCTGCTGCGTAAGCATGAAGTCAGCCGCCTTGACGTGGTGAATTTTATTTCCCACGGCACGCGCAAAGATGAACAGGGGCCCGCCTCGGGCGCAGAAAACCCGGTTAACGAAGAGCAAGCAGGCGGGGAGGAACGTATGGAAAACTTCACCACCAATCTTAACCAGCTTGCTCGCGTTGGCGGTATCGATCCGCTGATCGGGCGGGATAAAGAGCTGGAACGTACCGTTCAGGTTCTTTGCCGTCGCCGGAAAAACAATCCGTTGCTGGTAGGCGAATCAGGCGTGGGTAAAACCGCGATTGCTGAAGGGCTGGCCTGGCGTATTGTGCAGGGTGACGTGCCGGAAGTGATGAAAGACGCCACTATCTATTCACTGGATATCGGTTCACTGCTGGCGGGCACCAAATACCGTGGCGACTTTGAAAAGCGCTTCAAGGCGCTCCTGAAGCAGCTTGAGCAGGACAACAGTAGCATTCTGTTTATCGATGAGATCCATACTATCATCGGTGCTGGCGCCGCTTCTGGCGGACAGGTAGATGCCGCTAACCTGATCAAACCATTACTTTCCAGCGGGAAAATCCGCGTGATGGGGTCCACAACCTATCAGGAATTCAGCAACATTTTTGAGAAAGATCGCGCGTTGGCGCGTCGCTTCCAGAAAATCGATATTACCGAGCCTACGGTAGATGAAACGGTGCAGATTCTGAACGGCCTTAAGCCGAAGTACGAAGCGCATCATGACGTCCGCTATACCGCAAAAGCGGTGCGTGCGGCGGTCGAACTGGCGGTGAAATATATTAATGACCGTCATCTGCCGGATAAAGCTATCGACGTAATTGATGAAGCTGGCGCTCGTGCACGTTTACTGCCGGTTAGCAAACGCAAGAAAACGGTTAACGTCTCAGACATCGAATCTGTGGTTGCTCGCATCGCACGTATTCCTGAGAAGAGCGTTTCCGCTACGGATCGCGATACCCTGAAAACGCTCGGCGATCGTCTGAAAATGCTGGTGTTTGGTCAGGACAACGCGATTGAAGCACTGACCGAAGCGATCAAGATGAGTCGTGCCGGTCTGGGCCAGGATCGCAAGCCTGTGGGTTCTTTCCTGTTTGCCGGCCCGACGGGCGTAGGTAAAACAGAGGTTACCGTACAGCTGGCGAAAGCGTTAGGTATTGAGTTGCTGCGGTTCGATATGTCGGAATATATGGAACGTCATACCGTCAGCCGTCTGATCGGTGCGCCTCCAGGTTATGTTGGTTTCGATCAGGGCGGGCTGTTAACGGATGCGGTAATCAAACATCCGCATGCCGTCGTGCTGCTTGATGAGATCGAGAAGGCACACCCGGATGTGTTCAACCTGCTGCTGCAGGTCATGGATAACGGGATGCTGACCGATAACAACGGCCGCAAAGCGGACTTCCGTAACGTGGTGCTGGTTATGACAACTAACGCCGGCGTACGTGAAACCGAGCGTAAATCAATTGGTCTGATCCAGCAGGATAACAGTACCGATGCGATGGAAGAGATCAAAAAGATCTTTACGCCAGAATTCCGTAACCGTCTCGATAACATTATTTGGTTCAAACATCTCGACAGCACGGTTATCCATCAGGTAGTGGATAAGTTTATCGTCGAGCTGCAGGCGCAGCTGGATGCGAAGGGCGTCTCGCTTGAAGTGAGCGATGAAGCACGCAACTGGCTGGCTGATAAAGGCTACGATAAAGCGATGGGTGCGCGTCCGATGGCGCGTACGGTGCAGGAAAACCTGAAGAAACCGTTAGCGAATGAGCTGCTGTTTGGCTCGCTGGTGGACGGCGGGTCGGTATCGGTGGCGCTCGATAAAGAGCAGAACCAGCTGACTTACCACTTCCTCAGCGCTGAGAAGCGCAAAGCGGAAGGCACAGTGCACTAAGCAAAAACTAAAGGCCGAAGATTCTTCGGCCTTTTTTTTACCCGTGCGGCGCAACAGGCGCCAGCATCTGCAGTAAAGTCGGTTAGCGGATACGGAAGGTGATACGACCTTTGTTCAGATCGTATGGAGTCAGTTCTACGGTAACCTGGTCACCCGTTGAGATACGGATATAGTTTTTGCGTATCTTTCCGGAGATATGCGCAGTAATGACGTGCCCATTTTCCAGTTCAACACGGTACATAGTGTTAGGTAGTGAATCCACTATCTTACCCTGCATTTCAATATTATCTTCTTTGGCCATCAAATCCTCTGGGTGTTATAACCTTTGTCTGAATCAGCAAATAATGCCGATTTAAGAACGTTATGTAAAGAATAGCTGATGTTTCCACCAGCGTCGGCCTCCCTGCGGCATCAGCAGCGCACGGAAACGCGTAATCAAGAGTTGGTACAAAACCGGGGGGAAAGTGCGGTCTTCAAAAAGGCTTATTCACGCATACCAAGCTCTCATATTATACCATTATTATCCTGCTCTGCGTGGAAAACATCATAGCGCAGGTTTAAAAAAGCGTCTGCTGCTGCCAGCAGTCGGCCGGAAGCGGCTGTTCAGACAGTAAATCAAGCTGTTTAAGATAGTCAGCGCGGGAGATTTCTTCTGCGCCAAGCGAAGCGGTATGGGGATTGAGCACCTGACAATCAATCAGCCTGCCGCCCTGCTGTAAAAAATAGCGGCTGAAAACCAGCAGTGCCGTTTTCGATGCATTTTCACAGCGGCTGAACATCGATTCCCCACAAAATATTTGCCCCAGCGCCAGACCGTACAGGCCGCCTACCAGCTCATTTTCATGCCAAACCTCGACGGATTGCGCCTCGCCCGCGTCAAACAACTGTTGCCAGGCATGTTTCACGGCCGGGGTAATCCAGGTCCCTTCCTGACGATCGTTAGCACAACCTTCGACCACTTCGCTAAAATTCTGGTTCAGCGTAACACGGTAGGGCGATCGCTGATGAAAGCGCTTCATGCTGCGGCTGAGATGAAACTTTTCTGGCCAAAGCACCGCGCGCGGATCTGGCGACCACCACAAAATCGGATCGCCCGGTGAAAACCAGGGAAAGATACCGCGCTGATAGGCGCTGAGCAGGCGGGGCAGGCTCAGATCGCCGCCCATTGCCAGCAGGCCGTTTGGTTCGCGAAGCGCCATATCCGGCGGTGGAAAATTAAGTGATTCTCTTGAGAGCTGCATCAGGCGCATAGTCACTGTCTCAGTAAAACGAGAGGGCTATGACTATACCGTAATCTGCTGCAGGAAAGCGCTGTAACGAGGGTGTTTTGAGATTAATTCGCTATGCGGTCCTGTGGCGATAACAGTCCCGCTTTCAATAAAGCAAATTTTGTCAAAATGCCGCAGGCACTGTGGACGATGTGTGACCACAATCATGGTTTTGCCACGGGCAGCTTCGTGCAAGAGTGTAAGCACCTGCCGTTCAGTCTGCATATCCAGTCCTTCTGTCGGCTCGTCAAGCAGCAGCAAAGGCCCATCATGCAGCAGTGCCCGGGCCAGCCCCAGCCGCCGTAGCTCGCCGCCAGACAGCGGCCGGCCCCCTTCGCCCAGCCAGGCATCCAGCCCTTCCTCCGCGTCGAGCAAAGCGTTCAGCCCGACTTTGTGCAGCATAACAATCAGCTCATCATCGCGACGATCTGGCGCAGCCAGCAATAAATTATCGCGTAAGGTAGCGTTAAACAGGTGGATGCGCTGCGTTACAACGCCGGTAGCCTGACGTAAAGCCGCCTCACTCCAGTGTGCCAGCGGGCGATCGTTAAACCAGATTTCACCGTGGGTAGGATCCCAGGCGCGGGTAAGCAGCTGAAGCAGTGTGGATTTACCACAACCGCTACTGCCTGACAGCGCAACGTGCTCACCTTGCGCAATATCCAAAGAAATTGACCGCAGAACGGGAAAATCCACGTTATAGCTGAAGCTGACATCACGCAGGCTTAATCGGATACCGGTTGGACTTTTCTCCTCACCAGTTGGGAACACCACGGCCGGGGACTGCAGAATGACTTCATTAACGCGGCGGGCAGAGGCGAAGACCTCACCCAAATGCAAAAAGGCGCCGCCAACGGGCGCCAGCGCTTCGAAAGCGGCCAGCGTGCAAAACAGAAACAGGGCTATCGTGGCGCTATGATTAAACACTGCGGCGGCCGACCAAAGTATGAAAACGGACGTCGCGCCGGTAATAAGCGTTAACAGCCCCTGTGATAACCCGGTAAGACGGGCACGGGCCTGCTGCGCGCGCAGCCATTGTGCTTCCGTCTCATCAAGCCGGGCGCGGAAGCGCTGCGCGCCGCCATAGATGCGCATTTCCGCCTGGCTCTGAAGCCAGCCTGCCAGCTGGCTACGATACCGGGAGCGCAAGTGTGTCAGCGTTTCGCCTTCTTTCCGTCCCAGCTGATAAAAGAACAGCGGCAGTATCAGCAGGGTCAGCAACATAACAGCGCCCAGCGCCAGCGCCAGCGGCCAGTTCAGATAGCCGAGCACAAGCGTTACCGCAACAATCGCGGTAAGCGCACCAAACAGGGGAGAGAGCAGGCGCAGATAAAGATGATCGAGCGTATCTACATCTGCCACCAGTCGATTAAGCAGGTCGCCCCGCTGGAAGCAAGCGAGCGCGCCGGGAGAAAGAGGGATCAGTTTATCAAAAGTGAAAACACGTAAATCTTCCAGGAGGCGAAACGTACCGTCATGGCTGACCAGCCTTTCTACATAACGAGCAACAGTGCGTAGAATTGCAGCGCCTCTTACTCCAGCGGCCGGCAGCATGT